>JAZRJR010000068.1:0-59221 GCA_045645885.1 Acutalibacteraceae bacterium
TGCTAACGGCACACAAATTACGATTATTACTAACAAAAAGGACCCTATTGCTTGGGATATTAATCTTGATTTGGATAAAACTGTTGTTGAGTGCTCGTGGGGAAAATGGAAAGACAATAAAATTCCTTTATACATAACACCATTAGAAGAAGGTGTAGATGTTATAAAAATTACATACAAAGGTAAAGGTAATAAATACGACAGTAAATACATCGCAGTTGCTTATAAAGAAAAATGGAAAGTACTATATGATGATCCCACAAAAGAATCAATAACAGGAGTAGCAACCTCACTTCCTAGAAGCTATTCTCAAAATAATGAAAGTGCTGTTGGTATTATAAATACCGTTAATATTTCAAAGTATACAGATAGTTTTAAGGTTACTGTTTCTGGAAGTGTTTTAAGCAAATCTGATAAATGGGATGATACATTCAAACTTTATTACCAAATAATAAATTCAAATAAAGTTGTAAAAGACGGATATATAGATACAAAAATATCCAAAGAAGAAACATCGTTCAAAGTTTCTAAAAAAATCACTCTTGATAACCCAAACGGAGAATATCATATTGCTTTTAGTGATTATAAACCCAAATAAAAATCTAACATAAAACATACAAGGGATTATTCTCCATCGTTATTATTCACAAATTTGATTGATAACGCTTTTTAAATTTATGTTTAGCAATATTTTTTAGTAAAAATTGAAATATATCAATATGTTTTCATAATTTTTACAGTGTAACTACTTGAAAAAAAGTCAACAATGTTATAAAATGACAAGTGGTTATGTTTTATACTATTAAATGTAAATACGAAAGGAACGATACCAATGAACGTACTCAACAAAAAGTCAGTTGAAGATATCGACGTAAAAGGCAAAAAAGTCCTTGTTCGTTGCGACTTCAACGTAAAGATGGAAGACGGAGTTATCACAAGCGATAAGAGAATTGTTGCTTCACTCCCCACAATCAAATATCTTCTCGAAGGCGGCGCAAAGCTTATCCTTTGCTCACACCTCGGCAGACCCAAGGGTGAATTCAAGCCCGAATTTTCACTTGCTCCCGTTGCTGTAAGACTTGGCGAACTTCTCGGCAAGGAAGTTAAGATGGCTAAGGACGTTGTTGGCGAAAGCGCTCAGGCTCTTGCAGCTGACCTTCAGGAAGGCGAAGTTCTTCTTCTTGAAAACGTTCGTTTCCACAAGGAAGAAACAAAGAACGATCCCGAATTCTCAAAGGCTCTTGCTTCACTTGCAGAAATCTATGTAAACGATGCTTTCGGTTCAGCTCACAGAGCTCACAGCTCAACAACAGGTGTTGCTGATTATCTTCCCGCAGTTGGCGGCTTCCTTATCCGTAAGGAGCTTGAATACATCGGCGGCGCTCTCGAAAGCCCCAAGAGACCTCTCGTTGCTATTCTCGGCGGTGCAAAGGTTTCAGATAAGATCGGTGTTATCACAAACCTTATGGAAACAGTTGATACACTTATCGTAGGCGGCGGTATGGCTTACACATTCTTCGCAGCTAACGGCCACTCAGTTGGTACTTCAATCTGTGAAGAAGACAAGATCGACCTTGCTAAGGAAATGATGGAAACAGCTAAGGCTAAGGGCGTAAACTTCCTTATCCCCGTTGATAACAGAGTTGGTCTTGAATATAAGGCTGACACAGAACACAAGATCGTTGATTCAGACGACATTCCCGACGGCTGGATGGGTCTTGACATCGGTCCCAAGACAGAAGAACTCTTCGCAAACGCTATCAAGGGCGCAGGCACAGTTATCTGGAACGGACCTATGGGCGTTTCAGAATGGGCTAACTTCGCAAGCGGTACAATCGCAGTTGCTACAGCTATTGCTGAAAGCGGTGCAATTTCAATCGTTGGCGGCGGTGACTCAGCTGCTGCAGTTCAGAAGCTCGGCTTTGCTGACAAGATGAGCCACATCTCAACAGGCGGGGGTGCTTCACTTGAATTCCTTGAAGGCAAGGATCTTCCCGGCGTTGTTGCTCTTAACGACAAATAATTAAACTGAAAACATTGTATGCCCATCACTTCAAGGTGGTGGGTATACACACGATAAAAGATTTAAAGGAGTATTTTAAAATGAACAAAGCAGTTCGTAAAGCAGTTATCGCAGGTAACTGGAAAATGAATAACACACCCTCTGAGACAACAGCTCTCATTAACGAAATGAAGCCTCTTCTTGCAGGCGCTGACTGTGAAGTAGTTCTTTGCGTACCCTTCGTAGACATCGCTGCAGCAGTTGAAGCAGCTAAGGGTTCAAACATCAAAATCGGTGCTGAAAACGTTCACTTCAAAGCTTCAGGCGCTTTCACAGGTGAAATTTCAGCTGCTATGCTCAAGGAAGCAGGCGTTGAATATGTTGTTGTAGGTCACAGCGAAAGAAGACAGTATTTCGGTGAAACAGACCAGACAGTTAACCTTCGTTCACTCGCTGCTCTCGGTGCAGGTCTCAAGCCCATCATCTGCGTTGGTGAAACACTTGAACAGAGAGAACTCGGTTACACAGAAACCCTTCTCAAGTTCCAGACAAAGATGGCTCTTACAAACGTTACAGCTGACCAGCTCAAGGACGTTATCATCGCTTACGAACCCGTTTGGGCTATCGGTACAGGCGTTACTGCTACTGCTGACCAGGCTGACGAAGGCAACAAGTTCTGCCGTGAAGCTATTGCTGAGGTTTACGGTGCAGACGTTGCTGAAACAGTTACAATTCAGTACGGCGGTTCAATGAACGCTAAGAACGCTGACGAACTCGTAGCTAAGGAAAACGTTGACGGTGGTCTCATCGGCGGCGCTTCACTCAAGGCTGAAGATTTCTCAGTAATCGTTAAGGCTGCAAGCAAATAATTTTAAAAGGCTGCCCGGTGCAGCCTTTTTCTTAGAGTTAAGAGTTGAGAGTTGAGAGTTAAGATAAGGTCGCAGATTTATGCTCTTCAAACGGATAGTTAATAGTCTGCGGACACAGTTATCACTAATCGGGTAAGTTTCTTAATTATAACGGACGACCGATGGTCGCCCCTACGATAATTTGTCATTCCGAGTGAAACGAGGATTCTTTTGCTTAATTTTGTTTTAGGATTCTTCACGACCTTCAGAATGACACCTTGGAATTGCGTCAGTTATTATATAATCGGAGCTTTGCTCCCCACATCTTAACTCTCAACTCTAAACTCTTAACTCTCTCAGTAAAGAACAATCTTCCTATTATCATCACAAAGAAAGGTTAAATGACTATGAAAAAACCTGTTTTACTTTGCATTATGGACGGTTTCGGCAAGAACGAATCAGAAGTAGGCAACGCTATCTTCTCAGCCGAAACACCCAATCTTGACAAAATTTTCGCTTCTAATCCTATGACTTACATCGGTGCTTCAGGTATGGACGTTGGTCTTCCCGACGGTCAGATGGGCAACAGTGAGGTTGGTCACACAAACATCGGTGCAGGCCGTGTTGTTTATCAGGAGCTTACAAGAATCACAAAGTCAATCAAAGACGGTGATTTCTTCGAAAACGAAGCTCTCAAGGGTGCTATGGAAAACTGTCTCAAGAACGGCAGCGCTCTTCACCTTATGGGTCTTATGAGTGACGGCGGTGTTCACAGCCACAACACTCACATGTTCGCTATTGTTGAAATGGCTAAGAAGATGGGCCTTACAAAGGTATTCATCCACTGCTTCCTTGACGGTAGAGACGTTCCTCCCGCTTCAGGTGCAGATTTCGTTAAGGAAACTTACGAAAAGCTTTCAGAAATCGGTGTTGGTAAGGTTGCTACAGTAATGGGCAGATACTACGCAATGGACAGAGACAACCGTTGGGACAGAGTTGAGAAGGCTTATGCTGCAATGGTTTACGGCGAAGGCAACAAGGCTAACTGCGGTGTTGAAGCTATCAAGAAGTCATATGAAACAATTGACGGTGACGGCAAGTATCTTACAGACGAATTCGTTCTTCCCACAGTTTGCGCAGAAGATGCTACAATCGGTGAAAACGACAGCGTTGTATTCTTCAACTTCCGCCCTGACAGAGCAAGAGAAATCACAAGAACCTTCGTTGATGAAGCATTCAACGGATTTGAAAGAAAGAAGGGCTTCTTCCCTCTCTACTTCGTATGCATGACTCAGTACGATGCTACAATGCCTAACGTTCAGGTTGCATTCAAGCCTCAGACTCTTGAAAACACCTTCGGTGAATATCTTTCAAAGATGGGCAAAACTCAGCTCAGAATTGCTGAAACAGAAAAGTATGCTCACGTAACATTCTTCTTCAACGGCGGTGTTGAAAAGCAGTATGAAGGTGAAGACAGAATTCTCGTTGCTTCACCCAAGGTTGCAACCTATGATATGCAGCCTGAAATGAGCGCTTATGAAGTTACTGACAAGGTTGTTGAAGCTATCAAGTCAGGTAAGTATGATGCTATCATCCTCAACTTCGCTAACTGCGATATGGTTGGTCATACAGGCGTATTTGATGCTGCAAAGGCTGCAGTTGAGGCTGTTGACACCTGCGTTGGCAAGACTTATGATGCAGTTATGGAAATGGACGGCGTGATGCTTATTACTGCTGACCACGGTAACGCTGACAAGATGCTTGAAGACGACGGCACAGCATTCACAGCTCACACAACAAATCCCGTTCCCTTCGTTGTATGCGGTTACGACTGTGAGCTTCGTGAAGGCGGTAAGCTTTGCGACATCGCTCCCACAATGCTTAAGATTATGGATCTCGCTCAGCCCGCAGAAATGAGTGGCGAAAGCATTGTAAAATAAATGCAAAATGCAGACCCTTCCACCGCTGACGCGGTCCCCCTTCCCTTTCAGGGACGGCAAGGAAATTGCGATTAAAGTTTGATGAATTATAAAAAGACATCCCGCTATTGAAGTGGGATGTCTGATTTTTTTATACGCTCTTTTTCTTTCTGAACATCAAGACTATGCACACAAGCTCTAATAACAGAACCAAATAAGTTACATATTCATAAGGCTTAGTAAAAACATCAATCAAGGCTTTTGCGTTTTGCGCTTCTTTTTTATCACCTTGTTTGATTTCGTTCATATCTAATCCTACAACTTCAAAAAGAGCCTTGGATTCACCATAGTCCTTTGTAGCTGAATAAAAATTGTCTTCGTCTGAGTAACTGTCATCTTTTTCATAAACGAAGTCCTTAAAAGAAACATATAGGTATTGTTTTCCGAAAAGTTCGTACAGTTCACTTGTATTTACAAAATCTGTCTTCGCATATATTTCTGACAACTCTTGTTCATTCATATATTCGTCTGATAAACTATAATAACCTAAAAATGATTTCTTGGTTGCAAGAGATAATAACACAACTGATTTGATTTTATCTACAGTAGTAAAGCTTACATTTCTGAACAGATCATCGTTAAACAGATATTTTGAATCACCTTTATAATACATTCTGCTGAATCTGTAATAATCCTTATTATTGTCAGCTGAATAGAACAAATCATTATAAGTATATTCACCCTCTGTTACAACGAAATTATTATTCAGAAGCATATTACCGAAGAAAAATCCGAAAACATCTAAAATTATAAACAGAAAAATCAACAGTATTGCTGTCATTTTATTTTTCATTGCATTGATATCCTTTCATAGAACAACCTTACGTTTTCGTCAGTTATTTTGCATTTTGCACTTTGCATTTTGCATTTAACAAAGTTATGCAGTGTGCTGCAATCCCCTCACCTTTTCCTGTAAAGCCAAGACCCTCTTCTGTGGTTGCTTTTACGCTGATTCTGTCTACATCAACGTCGAGAGCCGTTGCAATATTCTCACGCATTGTGTCGATGTACGGTCTGAGCTTCGGGCGCTGGGCAAGCACGGTTGCATCGATGTTGCCGATTTCGTAGCCTTTTTCCTGCACGACATCGTACACTCTTTTAAGGAGCACAAGACTGTCTGCGCCCTCATACTGAGGGTCATTATCAGGGAAAAGCTTACCGATATCACCAAGGGCAGTTGCACCTAAAAGTGAATCGGAAATTGCGTGGAGAAGTACATCGGCATCAGAGTGACCGAGAAGTCCCATTTCAAAAGGAATATCAACTCCGCCGAGAATGAGCTTTCTGTTTTCTACTAATTTATGTACATCATATCCGTGTCCTATTCGCATAATGTAAGCTCCTTAGCAATAGTAATGAATTCTTCGTAGGTTACAAATGTATTGAGTATCTTCACAAGTGATGAAGTGGATAATCTTTCGGGAAGTGACAGCCTTTTAAGAAGCAGTTTTCTTTTTTCCTGACTGTTGGGTCTTCCTGAAAAGCCGTATTCATAAAGGTCAACGTTGGTGATAAGCCTACGCTTTTCTTCTGTAATTTCACCCACAATACCTGCTTTTCTGAAGGCTTCAAGAAGAATTTCCTCTGTCATACCCTCAACACCCAACTTTCCTTCTTTGCCGCCTTCGGTCTTGCGCTTTTCCTTGCCGAATATGTCAGGGATATAAACGTGGGTGATTTTATCCTTCGGCAGACTTGAGGTGAGAAAGTTTCTTATGAGAAAGCCTGCAGAGTCGCTGTCGGTGAGAACGATTATGCCTGTCTCCCCTGCAAGTCTTCTGATTAATTTTTGTTTTTCCTTATCCTTGAAAATGCCGAAGCCGTCGGTTTTAATTATAAGTCCGTCAATAAGATTTGACAGCTTGATTATGTCATATTTGCCCTCAACGATTATGGGCTTACTGAGTTTAATCATACCCTTTCACCGCTTCTTATGAGGAAAAGACGAACCATAAGCTGTTCGAGAACAATACTCGGCAGATCTCTGCCGTTTTTGAGCTTCATATCAGCTTCAGACAGCACTTCAAGACAGCTGCGAAGAGTTTCAACCGTCATTTTTGAAGCGTCTTTTGCACCGTTTGTAAGACGGAATTCAAGCTTTCCGTATCTGAAGGGCTCGCTGAGAGCCTCTGCTCTTTCACCGCAGCTGACAGAAATTTTTGCTCTGTACATATCAACATAGGTGCTGACAAGTGTGCCGAGAATATATTCAGGCTCTGTTTTCTGACGAAGAAGAATGTGAAGCACCTCAAGAGCCTTGTCAAAGTCACCGCTTATAAGTGCCTTTGTGAGAAGATAAATTTTCGCATCATCGGTCTTTACCGCAACCTCGTCAATGTGATTTTTTGTGATTTCTCCCTCACCGCAGAAGTGACACACCTTTGAAAGCTCGTTGATAAGGGTATTGAAATCGTCACCTACAAGTGAAACAAGATAGTTTGCCATTTGCGTTGAAAGAACACAATTCTGCTTTTTTGCAGAGGAAATAAGCGGCTTTATAAGGTCAGCACCCTTGCGCTTGTTGAGAACGCAGACTGCACCTGTCTTAGAAATGGCATCAACAGCCTTTTTTGCTTTCGTAAGAGAAAAGTCGGAATTCTTCTGAAAAAAGATTACACTTGAAAAATCTGTAGGGTTACTGCAGTAAGATGAAAGCAGTGAAAAGTCAGCTTCATTCATCCCCTCAAGTTTTGCGTTTTCGACCACAATACAGCGTCTTTCCGCCATCATAGGCATCATCTCTGCTCTGTCGAAAACATCTCTCAGGTCAAGGCTTTTGCCCTCATAACGGTCAAGGTTAAAGCTCTGAAGCTCTGGCGCAACGATTTTGTCAGAGAGAAGGTCGGTGTAAAGCTTTTTAAGATAATCCTCATCACCGCAGATGAGATACAACGGGTAGGGCTCCTCGCCTTTTATGTGAGCTTTCAGCTCTTTTTCATTAAGCTCTGCCATTCTTACACCGCCTTTCGTAAATTTCATTTGTTTATTTTACCACAGATTGAGGTTTGTTGCAAGGAAAATTATTCATTATTCATCATTCATTATTCATTAAAAAAAGCTCCCGAAGGAGCTTTTTTATTTTAGCCTGCAGGCCAACCGAACTGTCTGCCACCCATAAGGTGGAAATGAAGGTGCTTTACGGTCTGTCCGCCGTCTGCACCGCAATTGTTTACAATACGGTAGCCGTTTGAAAGTCCCTTTTCTTTTGCAATTTTAGCTGCAACCTCAAAGATGTGAGCTACAACTGCGCTGTTAGCTTCATTGATTTCATCAGCTGAAGCAATGTGCATTTTAGGGATAATGAGAATATGTGTGGGAGCCTGAGGCTCAAGGTCATTGAAGGCTACAACTGTTTCGTCTTCATAAACCTTTGTTGCGGGAATGTCACCGCATGCGATTTTACAGAAAATGCAATCCATAGTAATTTCTCCTTTTTATTTAAACATATTCTGACGTTCTTTGCGTTCTCTTTCAAGCTCCTTCTGTGCAAAATTGTTATCTTTGCTTCCAACAGTATACCTCTTATTGAAAGCATTGACTTTTTTGCCGTTAAGCTCAAATTTCGGAACAGTTATTTTAAGCTTTGATGCTTTAAGCTTATCTGTTATTTCCGAGAAGCCATCGAAAAACTCTTCAATATCAACCATAACGGTACCTTTAGCCTTGCCGTTGAAGCCTTTGATAATTGAAAACAAGCCGAAAATAACTACAAAACTTATAACAGCCGGAACAACAGTTAAAAAATCGTCACCTGAATAATAGTCAATCGGTGCTTCATCAGGAGTAAGCTCAATTGAACTTATTATACCTTCAATAAACTCGTTGTTATCAGTTGCTTCTCCGTCATAGATAAGAAACTCAAAACAGTAAACATAACTTTCTGTTGATACAAGGAATACTACAAAGGGCTTCTTTTCGCCGAAAGAAACTTTATTGCCACCAAGCTCTACACCCTGAGAGTAATTAAGCAAGCGGCTATTAGCGTAAAGAATTTCAAGCTCTTCTGCATCTGAATTATTAAAATAAAACATTTCTGCTTCATCGTAGCTGCAGTATTCAAAGTCGATAGCATCAAGATTCTGATAAGCACTGAATTTTACTTCAGTTTTTTCGTCCTCAGAAAGCCACGCCGTACCTGTAGCGTCATCGAGCATCAGAGTACAGTTGTCATCAATGATGAATGAAATTTCATCATAATTCATTGCTTCATAAGCTTCCGAGGTAAAGGTAAGACTGAAAACAAGAAGCAGTGCTGCAAAAACAGTGCTTGCCGCTTTTTTCATCTTTATCACCTCTTTATTTAAGCATTGAAGCTACGATTTCTGTTGCTTTCTTCACTGCTTCGGGAAGTGCATTGATGTCCTTTGCACCTGCCATTGCGCTGTCGGGCTTTCCGCCGCCGCTGCCGCCTGCAAGCTTTGCAACCTCTCTTGCGATGTTACCGCTGTGTGCACCTGACGCGATTGCATCCTTGCCACAGCATACACAGATATTACCTGTGCCCTTTGCTTTCTGCACACCAGCAATTACACCTACATAGTTTTCTCCCTTGCTCTTTACAAGGTCGCACATCTTACGAAGCTCGTCAACTGTTGTGTCTTCAAGGAAAGCGGTCACAACCTTAAGTGAGCCTACTTCTGCAGCATTTTCCAGCATTGACTGAGTCCTGATGTTTGCAATTACACCTGAAAGCTTTTCGATTTCCTTTTCCTTAGCCTTAAGGTCGGTCATAATTGCACCGGCTCTTGTTACAATTTCCTTTACGTTTGCAATCTTAAGAGCTGAAGCGATGTCGTTAATTGTTTCAATATTGCCCTTTGTGAAGGCGAGAGCATTGAAGCCTGTTACTGCTTCAATACGTCTTACGCCTGATGCTACAGAGGATTCTGAGACGATTTTGAACATACCGAGGTTACCTGTGTTCTTTGCATGAGTACCGCCGCAAAGCTCAATTGAGAAGTCACCAGCCTTTACAACACGTACAACGTCACCGTACTTTTCTCCGAAGAGAGCCATTGCGCCGAGCTTTCTTGCTTCGTCAATAGGCATTTCTCTGTTGTCAACCTCAACAGCTTCCATAATGATTTCATTTATTCTGTTTTCAACCTTTTCAATTTCTTCCTTTGTCATAGCTGAGAAGTGAACAAAGTCGAAGCGCATTGCATCCTTATCAACAAGCTGACCTGCCTGTTCAACGTGTGAGCCGAGAACTTCACGAAGTGCAGCCTGAAGAAGATGAGCTGCTGTGTGGTTCTTCATTGTTGCAGCACGAGCCTTTTCGCAGTATGAGGTAACTGCCTTATCGCCAACCTTTACTGCTTCGCCTGAAAGTACACCATGGTGAAGTACGACACCGTCAGCATCCTTGGTTGTTTTTGAAACCTCAAATGAAGTATCACCTATCGTGATAACACCGCAGTCACCTACCTGACCGCCGCTTTCAGCATAGAATGAGGTTCTGTCAAGAACAAGTGTTGCACTGTCTCCGTCTTCAATTGAGTCTTTTCTTTCACCGTCAGCTACGATTGCAAGAACTTCTGCTTCTGTGTTGTTTTCGGTGTAGCCTGTGAATACGGTTGAAGGAAGATCCTTAAGTGATACACCTGAATTTCTCCAGTCGGAATCAGCAGCGTCACGCTTTGCGCTCTTAGCCTTGAGTCTTGCTTCCTCAACAAGCTCTCTGAATCTTGCTTCGTCAACGGTAAGCTTGTTTTCCTCAGCAATTTCCTTTGTAAGGTCAATGGGGAAGCCATAGGTATCCTGAAGCTTGAATGCATCTTCACCTGAAAGAACACCGTTTTCAGATTTTGCCATCATTTCATTAAGAAGGCCGAGACCTGAGTCAATTGTCTTATAGAAGCTTTCTTCTTCCATTGAAATAACTGTCTTGATATAATCCTTCTTCTCAACAAGGTTGGGGTATGCATTTGCGTTTTCATTGATAACTGTATCGCACACCTCTGAAAGGAAGGGTCTGTCAATACCGATAAGACGGCCGTGTCTTGCAGCTCTTCTGAGAAGTCTTCTGAGAACATAGCCTCTGCCGCTGTTTGAGGGAGTTACACCGTCACCTACCATAAAGGTTGTGCTTCTGATATGGTCAGTAATAACACGAAGTGAAATATCCTTATTAAGGTCGTCGTGATAGTTGATGCCTGCGATTTTAATGATGTGCTTCATAATGTTCTGCACTGTGTCAACCTCAAAGAGATTGTCAACATCCTGCATTACGCAAGCAAGTCTTTCAAGACCCATACCTGTGTCGATATTGGGATTAGCAAGACGGGTATAGTTATTGTTGCCGTCATTTTCAAACTGTGTGAATACAAGGTTCCACACCTCAATGAAGCGGTCACATTCACAGCCTACCTTACAGTCGGGACTGCCGCAGCCCTTTGAGGGACCTCTGTCGAAGTAGATTTCTGAGCAGGGACCGCAGGGACCTGCACCGTGCTCCCAGAAGTTATCCTCCTTGCCGAAGCGAACCATATGTGAGGGGTCAACACCAACCTCTTTTGTCCAGATGTCATAAGCTTCGTCATCTTCAAGATAAACGCTGACATAAAGAAGCTCTTCGGGAATTTCCATCACCTTTGTGAAGAACTCCCATGCCCATGCAGTTGCTTCTCTTTTGAAGTAATCACCGAATGAGAAATTGCCGAGCATTTCAAAATATGTGCCGTGACGTGCAGTTTTACCAACATTTTCGATGTCGGGTGTACGGATACACTTCTGACAGGTTGTTACTCTGTTTCTGGGAGGTGTAACCTCACCTGTAAAGTATTTTTTCATAGGTGTCATACCTGCATTGATAAGAAGAATACTCTTATCGCCCTGAGGTACAAGTGAAAAGCTGGGAAGTCTTAAGTGTCCCTTGCTTTCGAAGAATGAGAGATATTTCTCTCTGATTTCGTTAAGGCCCATCCACTGCATAATTTTCATATCCTTTCGAATTGATTTTTCACAAAAAAATATAGTGCCATACACCTTCGGGGTGAAAAACTCCACGGTACCACCCGAATTGTGCAAGAGCACCACTCTCGTTCTGTTTAACGCACAGAAAACGTCTGTTCTTTCGACAGAAGCTCAGAAGCAGCACGCAGTTTTGCCACACTCTTCAAGAAGGTCTTTCAGCCGTGAACCTTCATCTCTTTTGAAGAAACAAAGAGCGATTCTTCGTCATTGCTTTTGATTTAATATTTACCCCGATATTTTACTATTTTTAAGGTGGTTTGTCAAGAGGGAATTGTCATTCCGAGTGCAACGAGGAATCTTAATAGATTCTTCACTTCGTTCAGAATGACAGATACTATATTTTATTTTACACCCTCATAAAGCACGTTGCCGTCTTTGTCAAGGATTGTTTCGTTATCTTCTATTGCGGTTACGGTTTCTGTTGTTCCTTCTTTTATATCATCAATCTTTTTAGCAGCAGATCTGTGTATGAAGCCATACTTGTCAATGCCTTCAACATAAAGTGTGAAGGTGTCACCTGTTTTTACATCAGAAAAAGTTTTCATCACATTGACGGTGTCAACTGCAGACTTGAAAGTATCTTTGGAAATATCCTGTTCTGCAACAATTTTGCGGTTTACTTTATAAACAAGCTTCAGATTTGAAAAATTTTCTGATTCTTCTTCAATATCTCCCATAAACATAACGTCGCCTTTGATGGTAAGACCTTTATCTTCAGTATAGGTCGAGTCGTCAAAGATGAAACCTGCCATAAGCTGAGGCAGATAATTTGAATGAAGTGAGCTTATGTACCATTCAAGCTCTTCACTTTGCGTTGTGTTGCCCTCTCTGATAATGAGATTTACCATTCCTCCGCTTTCACCGAGGAATAAATCAGATTCAAAATCTGCTGTGTATTCCATATTCTCCCCTTTTTTCATATCAACGGTTCTTGAGCCGAAATCAAGGGTGAGCTTTGTTGAAGCAGTGGCAGTTTTGGGAATGATTTTTACGCTTACGGGTACTTTCAGGTTTTCACTGTCAAGCTCACCGTATTCATAATTGAAGTAGGTTATGAGACTTGCCTGCTCTTCAAGCTTTTCGTCAACGTTATTATAAATTGAATTAATATTATTGTTCAGGTTGTTATACTGATGAGAAAGGTTGTTGAAGCGGTTTTCGGTTTCTGTTTTAAAATCCTTGAACTGAACAAAGCCCACAATGAGAGCAATAACCAGAATGATGTTTATAATTCTTTGTCTTTTAAGCTTTTTCTCCATATTTCATACCTCCTCTTCTTTGGTTTAATTATAGCAGAATGGAAAGATTTTTTCAAGAAAGAAGCGCATATATATATTCTTTTAATTCTTATCATTCTTTATATTCTTATATTGGTGTTATTTGATTGTTATCTGAATGTTGTCTGAGTGTTATATGAGTGTTGAAAGAGAAACGGCTGACAGCCTGTAAGCCTTTTAAAATAAAGGCCCAGCGGCTTTTTTCCGAGTGTTGAACTGCTTGTTGAAAAACAGTGCAGCAACCTCGAAGCAACGTCAGGGGAGATTAAAAAATTCCGGCAAAGTCTCTGCCTTGCCGGAAAATTTATTTTAATTTGTATTTTTTAGTTATAGGTAAATATTCTGTTTTTCTTTTTAAGCGTCTTTTTATGTGAATCTTTTTAAATCATATTGGCTTTTTGTGAAGTTTATTTTCAGCTATAATGCCCTTTAATTCATCCTTAAGCTTTCGGGATACGACATCTGGGGTTTCCTTTTAACATTGAAAGCTTTTAAAAAGAAGCTTATTTTTCTCCTTTGTCGGCTCCGGTCACTTCATCCGACCGTTTAACTCCTCCTGCCGACTTCATTTTCTTCAACGCAGGTACATTTTGACCTGCTTTCTCCTTACCGTCAGCTGAATGTATTCCTTATACCTTCAGCCTTCAGTATATATTTAAAAATTCGTCTTCGTAACGATCTGATTTACTCTTCAGGTGCTGCCCCATGATTTACACTTCAAAGGGAGCAAAACGGTTACATCACTTTCAGTAACTCTTCTTTCTTTTTATTTTTCTACAAGTATTATCAAATCGTACGGTTTAAACTAAACAGTACATTGGTAACACCCCTTTCTTTTTGATTGCACCCTTATTATATATTATCCTGTTTGTTATGTCAATAGTTTTCCACAAATTAATTTAATTTTGTATAAGTTGTATAGATGTATATCAATTGAACAGGTATTCAGACGGTGGATAATTGTGCGGTTTTTATAAAAGAAGGTGATTCGGAAGACAGAGAACAGTTCTCGGTCTTATTGACCTCTCCGTCACACTTCGTGTGCCACCTCTCCTTTCAGGAGAGGCTACGACACCCTTAATGAGACGTCAGGAAAACAGTTTTGAAAAATTCTGATGTAATATACATAGGGGCACAGTTTTATTTTCCGTCAGTCACTTTGTATTTATCTTGTAACAATCCCCTCGCATATCTTTCTGAATACGGGTGCACAGTCTGCGTTGCCGCCTGAGCCGTTTTCGTTCATCACTATTACAATATAATTGGGGTTATCCGATGGGAAGAAGCCTGCAAACCAGGCACGAAGAATTTCTTTTCCGTTTTCGTAAATTCCGCTTTGTGCCGTACCTGTTTTGCCTGAAAGGGAAACAAGGTCTGAATAAGCCTTATCTGCCTTGCCGTTTTTCACAACGCTTTCAAGCATCTGCCTTATTTCCTTTACTGTGTTATCTGAAAGAAGCTTTATGGGAAGTGTATCCTTCTCAGGTGTCATCAGTCCCATATAGTTAGTAAAGCCCATTATGAGCTTTGAGGGAAGATAATTGCCCGTAGAGAGTGTGTGATAAATTTCTGCCATTTTTATGGGTGTAATGAGCAGTTCACCCTGACCGAAGGATAGATTTGCAAGAACTCCCTTAAGGGAAAGACTTTCTCTTTTTGGCAGTACGCCCTTCTGTGAAGCTATGGTTGAGGCAAGATTCACACTCTGAGTGATGCCGAGCTTTTCACAAAGTGAAATGAGAAGCTCGGTGTCGGTGTGCATTATGAGATTCACGAAGTAAGTATTGCAGGATTCTTCAAGTGCCTCGGTCATATTTATTTTTCCGTGTGCATTATGATTATAGCAAGAGAATTTTCGGTCACCAACAGTAATTTCACCTGTACATTCATAACTGAAATCAGGAGAGATTCCGTATTCAAGAGCTGCAGCTGACACAAGAGGTTTAAACACAGAGCCGGGAGAATAGGCATAAAGCGCCTTGTTAAGAAGGGGTGAATTTTCTTCATTCAGAGCCTTCGCAACTTTTTGGGGATTGTAGGTCGGATAACTTGCAAGAGCGAGAATTTCACCCGAATGCACCTTCATCACAATTGCTGTGCCGCTTTTTATTCCGCTTTCTTTAAGAGCCGTTTCCGTAATTTTCTGAATGTCTTTGTCAATACTCAGTACGACACCCGCTTTTGAGGTGAAGTTTATATCGTTAATCCGCTTGTCCATACCTGCGAGAATTCTGCCCGTACGGTCACAGTCAAAGCTTACGGTAAGCTTGCCCGAATGTTCCGTAAGATAACTGTCAAAGGCTTTTTCAATTCCGCTGACGCCCTTTTTATCCTTGTCGGTATAGCCGATAATGTGAACAGCCGTCTGATTTTCCGAATACCTCAGGGGTACGGAAAAGGTGCGGATAAATTCTGTGTTGACCTTTTCTTCGGTTTCAACAATGAAAGGAAAGCCTTTGTGAATTTTGTCTTTGATTTCTTCATCTGTAAAATGCTTTTTCATAAAATCAAGAGAGCCTGCAGAAGGTACAACAACAGAGAGAAGCTTTTCTTCACTCTCCACAAGACTCTTATAGTTTCTGTCATAGATTTTACCCCTTCTTTCCCCTACGGTCAGAGTCCGAGTGCTTCGTTCCTTCCCTGCTTCTGAATAAACCGAAAAGTTAAGCCACACCACTCTTGCAAGAAGAAAAGCAAAGCAGCAGACAAATAATGTATATATAAATATTACTCTTTTGTTCAATGTTATCACCTTGTTATATTATTCCTTAAGGGATATACAATAAATAATCACAAATTTTTCCATTTATTTTTCAAAAAGACTTGACTTATATAAAAAAGTAACTAAAATAGTTATTAGCACTCAGCGACACAGAGTGCTAATAACACAGTTAAAGTTGAAATATTTTTTTCAGGAGGAATAAATTATGACTATTAAACCCCTTCTTGACAGAGTAGTTCTGAAGGCTACTGAGGTTGAAGAAACAACTCAGAGCGGATTCATTCTCACCTCTGCTTCACAGGAGAAGCCTCAGTTTTCAGAGGTTGTTGCCGTAGGTCCCGGCGGACTTGTTGACCGCAAGGAAGTAAAGATGTTCGTATCAGTAGGTGACAAGGTTATCACCGGCAAATACGCAGGCACAGAAGTTAAGGTTGACGGCGAGGAATACACAATCGTGCGCCAGAACGATATTCTCGCTATTGTTGAATAAGGCATAAAAGGAGGCACTAACAATGGCTAAACAGGTAATTTACGGTGAAGAGGCAAGAAAAGCTCTTCAGAACGGTATTGACAAACTCAGCAATACTGTAAAAATCACCCTCGGTCCCAAGGGCAGAAACGTTGTAATCGACAAGAAGTACGGCGCTCCCCTCATCACAAACGACGGTGTTACAATCGCAAAGGAAATCGAGCTTGAAGATGCATTTGAAAATATGGGTGCTCAGCTCGTTAAGGAAGTTGCAACAAAGACAAACGATGTTGCAGGTGACGGCACAACAACTGCTACACTTCTCGCTCAGGCTCTTGTCCGTGAGGGTATGAAGAACGTTGCAGCAGGTGCAAATCCCATGGTTGTTAAAAAGGGTATCAAGAAGGCTGTTGATACTGCAGTTGAAACAGTTAAGGCAAACTCAATGCCCGTTAAGACTTCAGCTGACATCGCAAGAATTGCAACAATTTCATCAGCAGACGAATCAGTAGGTCAGCTTATTGCTGAGGCTATGGAAATCGTTTCAACTGACGGTGTTATCACAGTTGAAGAATCAAAGACTGCTGAAACAATGAAGGAAGTTGTTGAAGGTATGCAGTTTGACCGTGGCTATGTTTCACCCTATATGGCTACAGATGTGGACAAGAAGGAACCTGTTAACGATGACGCTGCTATTCTTATCACAGACAAGAAAATCAGCAACATTCAGGAGGTTCTTCCCCTTCTTGAGCAGGTTCTTAAGATGGGCAGAAAGCTTGTTATCATCGCAGAAGACGTTGAAGGCGAAGCTCTTGCAACTCTTCTTGTAAACAAGCTCAGAGGCACATTCACCTGCGTAGCTGTAAAGGCTCCCGGCTTCGGTGACAGAAGAAAGGAAATGCTTCAGGATATTGCAGTTCTTACAGGCGGTCAGGTTATCACAAGCGATCTCGGTCTTGAGCTCAGCACTGCTACACCCGATATGCTCGGTTCAGCAAGACAGGTTGTTGTTACAAAAGAAACCACAACAATCGTTGACGGTGCAGGTGACAAGGAGCTTATCAAGGCTCGTGTTAACCAGATCAAGAGTCAGATTGAGGTTTCAACCTCAGAATTCGACACAGAAAAGCTTCAGGAAAGACTTGCAAAGCTTGCAGGCGGTGTTGCAGTAATCAAGGTTGGTGCTGCTACAGAAACAGAAATGAGAGAAAAGAAGCTCCGCATTGACGACGCTCTCGCTGCTACAAAGGCTGCAGTTGAAGAAGGTATGGTTGCAGGCGGCGGCGTTGCACTTCTCAACTCAATTCCCGCTGTTACTGCTCTTCTTGAAGAAACAGAAGATCCTGACGAAAAGACAGGTGTTCGCATTGTTCTCAAGGCTCTTGAAGAACCCGTAAGACAGATTGCAAAGAACGCAGGTCTTGAAGGCAGCGTAATCGTAAACGAAATCGTTTCATCAGGTAAGGTTGGCTACGGCTTCAACTTTGCTAAGGAAGAATACGTTAACATGGCTGAAGCAGGTATTCTTGACCCCACAAAGGTTACACGTTCAGCACTTATGAACGCAGCTTCAGTAGCATCAATGGTTCTCACAACTGAATCACTTATTGCTGATATCCCCGATCCCGCAGCAGAAGCAGCTGCAGCAGCGGCTATGGCACAGGGCGGCGGAATGTATTAATTATGAAAGCTCCCTTCGGGGAGCTTTTTTAGTGAATAATAAATAATGAAAGGCACCCGATGGGTGCCTTCATTTTTTATATATTGATGAAATAAACGTCGTTTCCTCTTTTTTTGATGAACTTCATAAGATCGTCAAACTTAAGCCACACAAAGGCGGTGTTATCGTTGGGGTGAAACCCGATAAGTCCGTCATAGGTCTTAAGGTCACTGTCAAGGACTACAACCACATCAGCATCATCGTCATTGAGAATACCGAAGGGTGAAACTGCACCGGGCATAAGTCCCATATGCTTCATAAGTCTTTCATCTGAGCCGAAGGAAAGTCGTGAGCAACCAAGCTGACCTCTGATATCCTTCTGAATATCGGGGTGCTTATCCTTCATCATTGAAACAACATAGTGTGTTTTGCCGTTGGCATTTCTCAGAAAGAGGTTTTTGCAGACCTCACCGTCTGTGAACACACCGAGAGCATCCATATCCTCAATTGTGTGTACTGCCTCATGGTGGATAACCTTATATTCGATTTTAAGCTCATCAAGAGCCTTGAGCACTTTTTCTTCCTGTGTCATAATTATCTCCTTTTTATTATCTGTTTATATCAGCAGACACGGCTGAGCCGTGTCCCTGCGTTATTATTTCTTCTGAAGTGTGATTGTGTTTCCGCCGTCAGTAGGTCTGAGTGTCAGGGTGTTGCCCGAAACGGAGAATTCATACTCGTCTTCGAGAGGATTTCCGTAAATTGAAACAGTGATGGTAATCTTGTTGCCCTTCACCTCATAAGCGCCTGTGAATGTGCCGTTGATGGGAATATTCACTACGGGTATTGTAAGATTCACATAAGTGATTTCACAAAGACCGCCCGGCTTGAACTGGAAACCGCTCATATCAGCACTGTCTCTCCATGTGCCGTAAAGCTCATCCTCGCTGACAGTCGGTGCATTGTTTGTGCCCTCTCTTGAAAGCTCAATTGTTCCTGAGTTACCCTTTAATGTAAGGCTGTTTTTGCGTACGGTATAGGTATATTTTTCAGTAACCTTTGTGCCGTTTTTACGGTACTGAAGAGTGAGCTTTCCGCCCTCAGCAAGATAAATGCCGTCATATTCTTTTCCGCCGAGAGTTATTTCGGCTTCACCGTCGTGGTCAAATTCAAACTTTTCACCCTTTGAGTTTTCCCATGAGCCGATTATTTCATCGTCAATTCCTGTGTTCTTTTTTGTTGTGGGCAGAGTTGTTTCCTTCACCTTTGTTGTGCTTTCGGCAGCTTCGGTTTTTCTCATATAGGTTGTAGTTTCGAGGCCGTCAAGGTTGGTAAGAGAAAGGTTGTTGCCGTTTACGCTTACAGTATAGTTGTATTCAATTGTTGCAGAATAAATGGTGCAGCGTGTGGTGAGCTTATCGCCATCAAGGGTATAAGTGCCCTTTGTTCTGCCGTTAACGGGAATATTGATAACGGGGACTGTGAGATTTACATAAGTGATTTCTACCGTTCCGTCATCGAAAAACTCAAAGCCGCTCATATCAGCGCTGTCTGTCCATTTGCCTAAAATAAGCTCTGAAAGGTTTTTCTGAGGCTTTGTGGTAGTTTCGGTAACACTCACAGTAGGTTTGGTTGTAGAGCCTGCAGTGGGCAGAGTTGTGGTGTCATCCTTATTCTGCACCGAGCTGATACCCGCCGTAACACACACCGCAGCCACAAGAAGTGAAAGTATAATTGCGATTATTTTTGTGCTTTTAGCCATATTTATCATTCTCCTTTTAAAAAGAGTTGAGAGTGAAGAGTTGAGAGTTGAGTTGTGGTCGCAGATATATCTTTCTTCAAAAATATAAGATATCGTCTGCGGAGTTAATCGTGATATAAAAGGCAACGAGTTGATCATATCCGCCTTTATTATATCAGATTATGAAAAAACTTTTCACTTTAAGTTATGCATCAGTATTGTTATGTGAAAAAAGGGATAACAACCGTTATCCCCTTCTCTTCTTTTTTAATTACTGAGCTGCAGCTGTTGAGCCTACTGTTTCTGAGGGAGCTTCCTCATAAGCCATGTAAACTGTCACTCTGCCGTCCTGAACGTCTGTAAGAGTAAGAGCGTTGCCTTCAACGGTGAACATATAGTCCTTAGTGATTGTTGCTGCAAATACTGTGTAAGTGATGGTTACATAGTGGTTACCGTCTTCTCTTTCGGTAATCTGATATGTACCTTCAACTGTGCCCTTGTAAGGAAGATTTACGATAGGTACTGTGATGTCAAGGAAAGTGATTGTAACTGCGTTGTTTTCTTTGAATTCATAGCCCATTGTCTGTGTTGAATCTCTCCATGAACCGAGAATCTGCTTTTCAGGTGTCTTCACACAAGCAGTAAATACTGTCATTACAAGAATAACTGTAAGTGCAACTGCAAGGATTCTTTTAAGATTTTTCATTTTTAAAACCTCCTTTGTTGGGTTCATTATAACATATATTTTTTAATTTGTACAGATATTATCATAAAATTGCGTAAAAATTACTTTCCCACGCAGGTACATAGGGATGATGGCGATAGTAGATTTTATAGTCAGGTGAAAGCTCGTGTATCTTGAGCGGAAGTGTGTACATATCCTCATCACGGTGGTATGCACAGACATAGAGCTTCGGTTTGTTTTCTCTGATTGTTTTTTCGGCTCCCTGAAGTGCTTTAAGCTCTGCGCCCTCAATATCCATTTTGATGAAGGTCACCTTATCCTCCACCGTATTATCCACACTTCTGAACTCAACAGGTATACCGTCTTTCTCCGTTCTTGAGCCTCTGGCAGCCTTTTTGTTGAAGTAAAGTGTTTCTTCCCTATCCCATGCACCGAGGTTGTAGAAGTCAATACACTCAAGATTTTCGCACTTTCTCTGCAGCTTTCTGAAATTCTTGCTGTCAGGCTCAAATGCGATTATTTTTTTATACTTTCCGTCTGTAACACCGAGAAACTCTCTGATTGTATCACCGTCATAAGCACCGAGATCAAGAATAATTTCATCATCTGAAAGGTGCAGAAGGTCTTCATATAGCTTTTCTTTTTCACTTTCACAGCTGAAAAGATATTTCACCTTTCCGCTGAGCTTATAACGAAGAACATCAAGGTAGGTTTCTTTTGACTTTTCGTCAGCCATAAGCTCATAAGCTTTTCTGAATTCATCGTTATGTTCACGGAGAAATTCAGGGGTGAAATACTCTTTACCGATAATTGACACACAAGGCGAATAGAATTCATAGCTTTCACTTAGCTTTTTAATTCTGTCGAGAGTGGGTCTGTCGTGAACAGCAAAGGTCATAAGGATAATGAAATCCTCATACTTTTCTTCTACCTCAGAAAGCTTCAGCACCTTTTTTCCGTGAAAGAAGTGACCTCTCACAAACTCGTCACTTGCAAAAATATCACTGTAGTGAATACCCATTTCATCCATAATTGAGATTATCATATCGGCACCGTCACCCATTCCGTAAAGGACAATTGGCTTTTCGGTTTCTTTAAGATGCTCCCAGAGTGGTGTTTCATTTATAAGTTCAAGCATAAAATATACCTTTCTGTTTTTATCCTGTACATCATAACATAAAGAGAGAAAAAATGCAAAGGTATAACAGAGCTTTTGCCACCTTATACATTAAAAAGCTCCCGGATGTACGGGAGCTTTTTGTTCTTAGTATGCGCTCTGCTGTGAATTTCTGATCTGAAGCTTTGCGAAACGGTTAAGCTCTTCGTTTGCAAGCTCAATTACAGCCGCATCTTCATTTTCAATTTTTACATTGTCTTCCTTGATGATTTTTTCTGCAAAATCATTGTACTTTTCAGTTGCAAGGTCTGTCTTGATTACATCTTTCCAAGTTGTTGTTTCTGCACCAACGTGATACATAATGTGATAGCCATATGAGCTTTCAACGATACCAACATCGCCGTACTTTCTGTCTTTTGCAAGTGACCAGTTTTCGAATTCCTTAACCATTTTGTCCTTAGGAACGTCAGTATAAATACCGCCCTGCTCAGCGTTGCCGTCTTCTGAATACTTCTTAGCAAGCTCTGCAAAAGCATTTTCTGTCTTGTCACCGTCAAGGTATTCCTTAAGGATATCCTGAGCCTTCTTGTAAGTTTCCTTGTCGCCTGTCTTTTCAAGGTCAACGTCAATGTCAACTGTTACGTCATAAGCTGAAGCGTCAAGAAGTTCAACTTCAACATCGTCTTTCTTCTCTTCTTCTTTTCCTTCTTCAGCCTTGGGGAAAGAAATAAGAATATGTCTTACATCATAAGTCGTAGCATCGGGAGCTGTGTGTACGGGCTCACTCATCATATAAACTGTGTAGCCTGTGTCAGCATTTTCGACAATGTATGTTGAACCTACTGCTGTGTTCTTGTCAAATGCCCACTTGTTGAACTTTTCGTCAGCTGAAGATGCACCGTAGCTCTGATCTTTGAGAAGAGTAAGGCTGTCGTTTGTCTTCATATCTTCAGCCTTTTCGTTCTTAGCAAGCTTTTCAAATTCATAAGCAACTGCCTTGAAGCTTTCGTCACTGTTTACCTTTGAAGCAAAGGATTCAGCCTTAGTCTTTGCAGCAGCCATTGTTTCCTTTGTAACTGCTGAAGTTTCCTTTTCCTTGTCTTCTATCTTTTCAGCGTTTACAACATAGCTTCTGAGTGAAACAACACCGTAAACTGTAAGATCCTTGTTATATTCCTTGAGAACAACTTCGTCTGTATATTCAGCCTTGTAACCGTCCATTGTAACTTCACTTACCTTCTGAACGAGAAGCTGCTGAGTGATGATATCTCTCATAACTGAGGGATTCATAGCCTTGCCGTAGAGAAGACGGAGATAAGCAGCAAGTGAGTAGGGCTGCTGACCGCTCTTAGCCTGAGCTTCAATTGACTCAATTGTGCTTTCGATTTCAGCGTAATCTTCTTCTGAAAGCTCAATACCCTTTTCAGCTGCATAAAGCTTTGCAGCCTTTGCATACTGAATCTGACGCTTTGCGTTATAGCTGAAGTAGTCTGCCCACGTGGGATTTTCGATGCCTTCAATTTTGCCTGAATATGCCTGAGCATCGGGAGTCTTCCCACAGTCAAAGCCTGTGTACATAGCGCCCATACCTGCACCGTAGTACTGGTCAAACTGAGCTGAATAGCCGTACTGTTCCTGATAGTTTGAGTTGTAGTAATAGCTGTATTCAGCAAGTGAAACGTCTTCTTCACCAACATTGAAAGCAACCTTGCCGCGAAGGAGCATACCTGAGTTACCGATTGCAAAGCCGCCGATACCGAGAGCAATTGCAAGAACAACAAGAACTGCAATTACTGCCTTGCTCTTTTTGGTGAGAATAATCTTATTCTGCTTTTTCTGATTCTTTTTTGCTGCCTTAGCGATACGTGCTTTTCTTTCTTCACGATAAAGCTCAGCAGCGGTTTTTTCCTGATTTGCCATATTGGATTTCATCCTTTACTTAATTTTTTGCTGAGACAGAGTTCCCGTCTCAATGGATATTGCTCTTATTGTATACTATTTCAGAGAAAAAAGCAAGAGCTAACCATTATTTATGTATGTATATATTTATATATTATTAACCTTAAGAAAAGTTTAAACAGATGAGGTTCATACAGAAGCCGACAAAAAATGGTTGATTGCGGACCGTCGGGACGCCGGTCCCTACGGTGATATGTTGCTATCACAAACCTTTCCTTGTTTTTTCTACTACCGTTCAGGTCAGAGTCCGTTTTTGTGTACCTCAGAACTTGACATATATATTCATATTGACAAACCCGTATTTATTTTTAAAATTATTTACAGAACAAATGTTCGTCTGTGCTTGCGTAACAATATGAAACAGGAGGATAAATCAAATGGGAAACAGTTTCACTTCAAATGATAGAATTAATGCAAGGGAAGCCTTCACCGCCTGGCAGGGAGGCATTGACGAAACCGTTGACAGCTATATTCTCAGACAACGGAAAAATGAACTGCGTCAGCTTGTAAAAACCGTAATTGCAAACGAGCTTTCAGATTATGACAAAACCATTGTAAAGCTCCGCTGGTACGAGAATATGACCCTTGAAGAAATTGCCGAAAGGCTTAAAGTCGATCCTTCAACCGTGTCAAGACATCTCGACAGAATCAACAGCACCATTTATGAAAAGCTGAAATATGCCGTTGAATACCGATACGGCAGAAGCTTCAGCAGACAGTCGGAAATTATCATTAAAAGCGGTGACGCCTACAAGTGCAGCATTGAACCGAAGGAGCTTTCAGAAAGACTGTGTTTTCTCAGAACAAGTCAGTTTCTCTCAGTAAAAGATGTTTCAAAGCTTAGCGGTATAAGAATGTACCGACTTGAGGAAATCGAGAAATACTGCGTTGCTATGAGTGCCGAAGAGCTAAAAAAGCTTTGTGTGCTTTATCGCTGCAGTTCGGATTATCTGCTTTTCGGCAAAGGTGTATCCTGACACTTTTTAAAAATAGGGACATAAAATCGGCATCAAAACTGATATTTATACCGCGGTGAAGGTTACCGCTTTGAAGCTTTTAAATCAAACAAAAAACAAAGGAGCGTGTGTCTATGAGCAATGAACTCAGGGAACTGAGTAAAACTTATGAAGAATGTATATCCGTTCAGGATAAGGTAATTGCCTCTTACCGTAAAAAGCTTAACGAGGCTCATAAAAAATTCAACATGAAAGAGGTTGCACGACTGAACTCGCTGATCAGAGTGCTTTATGAAGAAAGAATGGAGCTTCAGCTATCAGCCCATCAGATGAAAAAGTATCTTTCATAACTTTCTTTTATGAATTTATAAACGATTCTGGTTTATTATACTGACTTTAACAGCATAACCAGGCAATTCTCGTTTTGCAGCAAAAAGACATAAAAAAAGCACCTGATGCGATTTTTCGCAAAGGTGCTTTTTACAATACTACATAACCTGTATATGAAGTATTATACTGTGTGCCTGCTTTTGTCACGACAAGTCCTGACGGAATTGTAAAGGTTACATTTGAACCTGAACGAAGGCTCTGACTTGAAAGGTCAAGGGTGATGATAGGACAGCCGTCTGCGTTGGTTTTCGTTGTAACATTGCAGGGAATTGTTGTCTGAAGCTCTTCACCGTCAACAATGATTTTAATGTTCTGACTCTTTGCCGCAAAGTCACTCATCCATCCGTCACTAGAAACTGCAAGGGTAACAATACCTGTACTGCTGTTGTAAGAAGTGTCATTGATTACAAGCTGAGTGGGTGTACTGTTGGCAGCCGTTGTAGCTTTTGTTGTCTTGGGCTTTGTTGTAAGAATCGGCTCTGTTGAGCCCTCGGTAGGAATGGGAAGTGATGAACCTGTTGTGCCCTGAGTTGGTATCTGCGAGGTGTTCACGCTTGGTCTGTCAATAGTCCCCGCTGTAGGATTCACATCAATTGTGCCTGTAGGAAGATAGCTGCCCGTTGTGGTGGGTATTGAAACAGACGCAATATCAAATCTTGTTGTTTCACTCCACGGCACAGTTTTATCGGGACTTGTTGTAAGCACATAAGTCAGGCTCTGCACGGAGGGAGCCTCTGTTGATGCGGTTGTATCACTTGCCTGAGTCGAATCGGAAGGCACATAATAGCCTGTGTTGATAGGCGGAAGTGTAGTTGTGGGATTATTGTCATCATCACAGGAAACAAAGAGAACGACCAATACCGCAAGTATTACAAAAATTGCAGTAATTTTTTTCATAGCTTTGCCTCCTTATCAGAAAAAATAATCATACTAATGTATTATACAACTAATATATCCGTATGTCAAATGAACTTTTTTAAAACTTTCGGTGTATTATTGTTTTAAAATTGATACATTCTCTTTAATATATTCTGCACTATGAAGCTTAATTCTGCTTAAAACATCGCTATCGAGGAAAACTTTGTCAGTTTCTTCAATAAGCTTTTCATCAAGAGAAACCTCTTCTTCTTTTACATCATACATTTTTCTGATTCTTTCAGCCTTTTCGGCAACATCACAGAGACCAATAAGCTCAAGAGCCGGCACAAGACGGCAGCGGAGAATATCCGCATTATCCCTGAAAAAGCTTCTGAGTGAACCGTCTGATACAAAGACATCAAGAACATAAATATACTGCTGCTCCTTTTTCATAAGGAGAAACTCTTTTTCCATATCGTCTTTTTTCTGAAGATAAACCTGATAAACAAGTGCAACGCCTTCAAGAATTTCATCTGCAGGGGCGCTTCTGATTACACTCTCGTCAAAAGGCTTATATTTTTCTTTGAGTGCGGTGAGTCTTTTCAGCTCAGCCTCTTCTTTTTTATATGCGTTCATATGCTTGCTGTATGCTCTTACTGCAAAGTAAAAGACCACAACAAAAAGCACAATAACAGCTGCAAGAATAAAAAGAAGATAACCGTAATTCTGTAACCATTCTTTCATTTGTTATTCCTCCTGAAGTGCTTTGTAAATGTCACCTTTTTTGATACCTGTGTCCTTTGCCGCCTGCTTTGCCGCAAAGCTGACACTCATCCCCTCTTGCATATACTCTCTCGCTTTTTCAATTGCATCTTCAAGAGTAGGTATATCCTCTTCGCTTTCTGTGTAGCCCTCAATTACAAGAACGATTTCACCCTTAAGGCTTTCTTCCTTGTATTTCTCCGAGGCTTCTGCAAGGGTTGTGCGGATAACCTCTTCGTGAATTTTTGTGATTTCTCTTACAATTGCAAGCTTTCTGTCACCAAAATAAGCATACATATCCGAAAGAGTTGCTGAAAGCTTATGGGGTGCTTCATAAAAGACCATGGTGCGTTTTTCTTTTTTTACTTCCTCAAGATGCTCACGTCTGCTGACCTTTGAAACGCTGAGAAAGCCCTCAAAGGTGAATCTTCCTACAGGAAGTCCGGAAAGAGCAATTGCCGCAACAAAAGCTGACGGTCCCGGAACTACACTGACCTGAATACCTTTTTCGTGGCAGAGAGCCACAAGGTCTTCACCAGGATCTGAAACTGCAGGCATTCCTGCATCGGTTACAATAGCGCAGTTTTCACCACCGAGAATTCTGTCAGTTATATATTCGCCCTTTTGTCTTCTGTTATGCTCAAAATAGCTGATAAGAGGCTTTTTGATTTCAAAATGGTTAAGGAGCTTCAGAGTAACTCTCGTGTCCTCTGCAGCTATAAAATCACATTCCTCAAGAGTTCTAAGAGCTCTCGGTGAAATGTCGCCTAAATTTCCTATAGGTGTTCCCACCACATAAAGTATTCCGCTCATTTACTGATGTCCTTCCATATAATCACCGAACATGCTTCTGTATTCCTCGGTGTTATTTCCGTCTTTATCTTTCATTACAAGCTGTTTTTCAATTGTAACGTGACTTTTGCTGCCACGTTTACCTTCAACAAGCACGAGCCATGGAGCCTTGCCTTCTCTTTCAACAACAAAACGGATTCGTTTCACTTCAATTCCACCCTCACGCATACTGCAGATAATGTCGCAAAGCCTTTCGGGACGGTGACACATACAGAATCTTCCGCCGAATTTAAGAAGCTTCGCAGCTGCAGCAACAGCATCATCAATTGTACACATTGTTTCGTGACGGGCAATTTTATCAGCCTCTGACAGACTTTCTATGCCTGTACCTACAGGTTTATAGGGTGGATTCATTGTTACGAGGTCAAATGTACCGAAGGGAAGCACACCTTTAAGGTTGCGCAAATCAGCATTAACCACATTGATTCTGTCTTCCGTTTTGTTGATGCTGAGACTTTTTGTGAGCTGACTGCAGGCTTTCTCCTGAATGTCAACGGCAAAAACAGATTTGGTTTCACCTTTTATCCATACAAGCGGAATTATACCGCAGCCTGTACCCATATCGCAGGCAACATCTTTTCTTTTTATTGAGGCAAAGGAAGCAAGAAGAATTGCATCGGTACCGAAGGTGTGAGAATCGGACACAACAATTTTCATTCCTTTTCCGAGAGGTTCAAGTCTTTCATCAGGTTTAAGCTCTGTCATAGCATTCTCTCCAAAAATTAATCTTTTTATATAATAACACAAATAAGATGAAAAGTAAATATAAGTGAAGGCTTAACAATAAAAACCGGGTGTCAGAAAACACCCGGTAATCGATTTTATTTAATTCGGAGTTAGATTAGAATTCGAGAGCGCCAAGAACCTTATCGAAGAGTGCAATACCCTTTTCTGTGTCACCGTTGTAGAGAAGGAGACCAGCGATAGCGCCGAATACCTTGATGAGAATGCCGAGAATCATACCAAGTGTATCTTCTTCAGCTTCTGCAGGAATGTATGAAGCATAGAACTGGATTACGTTACCAGCCTTACCTGCGGGAATCTTATAGTCAGCACCGCCTGCATGTGTAATGCCGTCATCATAGCAGAACCAACCCTTGAAGTCTGAGCCTGCGGGAGGAGTTACGTAGGGAAGCTGAATGTACTGGCCAACGTTCTGAGTTGAACTATCAAGGGGAAGCATTATGTACTGACCTGTGATCTTTGCACCGTCAAGATATTCAAACTTACCTGTTTCTGTGTTGTAAACTCTTGAAGCGTTCTTAAGTGAACCGCCGTTAAGGTCGAAAACAAGGATAACCTGACTTGTGGGGTCAATGATATCATTCTCAATAAAGTCGTTGTAGTTTACAGCTGTTGCGCCTACACCGATTACTGAGCAGAGTGTAATCACTGCAAGGATTACCGCTAAAAGTTTTTTCATAGTAAAAACCTCCGAATGTTTCAAATTAAATTACAGGATGATTATATCAAAGTGATAATGAAAATGCAAGTCTTTTTTCAATAATTTTTCTTTATTTTTTACATTTTGTAGTGTTTTTTTCAGTTTTTACATTTTATTCATATCAAGATGTTGTATATCAAGTGTTATTTCTTGTTCATATTTCTGAATTGGCATTATAATCTATTAAAATATCATCATTCCGTTGACAAGGAAACAATATATATTGTATAATTCTTTTATTAAAACATTATATTGTGTTTATATTCCGAGGTGGCTTTTTATGACAGAAAACAAAATATCACTCCCCTTATGGGGACCGTACTCAAAAAAATATGCGGGAATTTCAGCAATTGCAGAGTGCAGAAACAAAAACGGTATACGATTTGACCTTTCTGTTGCTCCTGCAGTTTCGGCTTTTGATATCAGAGTTCCCAATGTAACTCTGCCCAGCAATTATCATCCCTGGCTTTCAAGTGAGGATTACTCCTTTTATTCTTTCAGATATGACCTCCAGTGGAAGGATAAGGTGTATGCCGATGTGTCTTACACAAGACTTACAGATAAGAGTATACTCGTAAGAACAGAGCTTGTCAACAACTCAGACTTAATCAAAAACTTTGTTGTTAACTATTTTTCATCAATTGAATATCCCCTTGATTCCTATGCCACTCTTTCACTTCCGAAAAAATGTGCATATAAGAATGCAGTGGATTATGACAGCTACATGTACAACACCACCCGTCCCTGGGATGAGCAGAATGCAGACGGACGCAAGAAGGGTGAATTCATCGACAAGCGTTTCACAAATGAAAAGGGACTTGGTGACAGAGCTGAAAAATGGCATATGCCTCACCGTGTGATAAAGCCCTTCGGTGCAGAGGAAAATGACAGAGTTTCCTATACTATTAATATAGAGGAAGATTTTGAAAACGCAGTTCTTGCCGTAAGATACAGAACAAGCGACATTTTCTATGAGCAGGGCAAGCAGGTAGGCGTACATTACATAAACAGCAAAAACACCTCTGAATTTGAGGTTGACACTTTCGGCACACTTACACTCTCCCCTTGCGACGACCTCTCTATGGCTTATCTTTTCCTCGGAAAAGTAGAAAAAGGTGAGCTGGAGCTTAACCTCAAAGCAAAGGGCACAGGTGCAGCTGAATTTGACTTCCTTTGCATCTGTGAAGAAAAGGACAAGGAAGAAATCACAGTAAGAGACGTGCCTGTTAACTTTGTTCCCGAATTCAGAAATGAAAAGTGCGAAAAGGGTTATCTTACCACTCTCAGATATGAGGATATAAAGGACACCTACTATCTTCGTGTATTTGATGACAACACCCGTTTCCGTGAAATTAATACAGGTGCTCTTGAGGACTGCATGACTGCAAGACTTTCAAATGCAGACGAAACCTTTGACGATGTTACCGAAAGCTTTACAGGTGCCTTCAACAGAAAGCACAGCGACAACGGATTTTTCCACAACGCAATCAGCCATACAATTTTTGTTCCTGCAGGTGAAAAAGCCGTTCAGTATGCAGTAATTTCATCTGAAGAATCTGAATACAAGACAGAGGGTGAATACGAAAGCATTTATAATGAAGCAAAGAAATCAGCAATTGACTTCAAGGTAAACTCAGAGGGTGAAAAGTATAAGCTCAGCAATCAGATTCTTGCTGCAACACTTATGACAAATGTGGTTTATCCGATTTATAAGCACGGTGACTACATTATTCATCACACACCCGGCAAACGTTGGGACTGTCTTTACACCTGGGATTCAGGCTTCATCGGTCTTGGTATGAACGAGATTGCACCGAAATATGCTGACTATATTATTGATACATATTTAAGCACAGAAGATAACCCCGACTACGCTTTTCTTCATCACGGCTCACCTGTACCCGTACAGATTTATCAGCTTTTTGAAATGATGCAGAAGAGAAATGACAAAGCAGAGCTTCTGAAGCTTTATCCCAGAGCAAGGCTTTATTATCTTTTCCTCAGAGGTAAAATCAGAAATTCAACAACTGCAAAATTCAGAAGCGGACTTCTCACCACCTACGATTATTTCTACTCATCAAGCGGTATGGATGACTATCCTGCGCAGATGGCTATGAAGAGAGATGAGCTGCGTGACAAGGCTGCTCCTGTTATCACAACAGCTCAGGTTATAAGATTCGGCAAGATTCTTTCCATTATGGCGGACAAGCTTCAGAAAAGCGACGATGCGGCAGAATATAAAAACGACATTGATTTCCTTACAGAGGCTCTCAACAAGTATTCATGGGACAGTGAAAGCGGTTATTACAGCTATGTTCTTCACGATGAGAATTATGAGCCCACGGTTCAGTACAAAACTGCAGACGGTGAAAACCTCAACAAGGGACTCGACGGAATTTATCCCATAATTGCAGGTGTATGCGACAAGGAGCAGAGCGATAAAATTATCGGACACCTCACAAACGAAAAAGAAATGCACTCACCCTTCGGCATCTCTGCCGTTGATATGACTGCAAGCTATTATATGGTAAACGGCTATTGGAACGGAAACATCTGGTTCCCCCATCAGTGGTTTATTTTCAAGAGTATGCTTGATAGCGGCAGAGCTGACATTGCAAGGGACATCGCACATATGGCACTCAATATCTGGAAGAGAGAGGTTGACAGCACATATTACACCTTTGAAATGGTAAACACCGTTACAGGCTGCGGCGGTTGGTTCCACAACTTCGGCGGACTTTCAACCCCCATCAATATGTGGTTCAAGGCTTATTACTGTCTCGGTACTGTCAACGTCGGCTTCGACACCTTTATCGAAAAATACAGCTTCAACGAGGATTTCACAGAAGCTGAAATTGTTTTCACATATTACGGTGACAAAGAAAATTTCAACCTTCTTTCAGTAATGAATGAAAGCTACGATTACACCGTAGCTCTTGACGGTAAAGAAATTGAAGCCTTTTCTCACAAAGGTCAGATTGAATTAACACTTTCAAGTGAACATAAGGCTACTCATACTATTATTATAAGGAGAAAATAAAATGTACGAAAATATTAAACCCTTAAAGCTCAACATAATTTCAGACATTCACTTTTATGCAAGAGAAATGGGAAGCGAGGGCAAGGCTTTTGAAAAAGCCAATGTAACAGCCTCCAACGAGATGCGCTACAGCAAGGAAATTCTTTCTTCACTTATGGATCAGCTTGCAGAAGACGAATGTGAAATCGTTCTTGTAAGCGGTGACACAACCTGCCACGCTGAAAGAAAATCTCACGAGGGCGTAACTACACTTCTCCGTTCACTCAAGGAACGAGGAAAAAGAGTTTATGCAATCACTGCAACTCACGATTTTACAGGTGACGGATATACTCACCTTTATGACGGTGACGAAAGAAAAAATGTTCCTGAGGGCGTAAAACGTGAAGAGCTTATTGATTTTTACCGTGAGTTCGGTCCTGACGAAGCAATTGCTTTTCACGAGGACAGTATGTCCTTTGTGGTTCAGCTTTGTGACGGCTACCGTCTTTTCGCTCTCAATGACGACAGAAACCACAAGGGTGCCAGCGGTTTTTCTGACGACTGCTTCAGGTGGATTGAAGAACAGATCAAAGATGCTCAGGAAAACGGTCAGTTCATTATTCCTATGACACACCATCCCATGCTCTCCCCTTCTCCCTTCTACACAATTATCGGCAAGAGCAACATTATGGGTGAGGCTGAAAGAAGAATTGACGAGCTTACAGAGCTTGCCCTCAGCTATATGTTGACAGGTCACACCCATATGCAGGATATTTCCTACAAATATACAGATAACGGTAAAATCTTTTACGATATTACAACTGCAGGTGCTGTAGGATATCCCGCAACCTTCCGTAAGGTTACCTTTGATCCTGCAAAAGGTCAGATTCACGTGGACTCAGTTGATGTAAAAGCCGAAGTCAGCGGAAAGCCTGTCAAGGAACACCTTGAAGACAAATTTTTCGGTATGATCCGCCGTGTTATCAGAAAGGCAGGCTCAGACATTCCCGAATTTGCAAGAATGGCAACCTCATTCAGCGTAAAGGAAGAGCTTATCTACAAAATCGGCTGGATAATAAAACCCTTTGCAAAGCTTTTAGGCTCACTCACTATTGGTAAGCTTGCACCTCTTTGCAAGAAGGAATCAGGACTTAAAAAGAGTGACTGGGCAGCAATCAAGGATGAAAATGTTGTGGATTTCATCGTTTCACTTGTGTCAAACCTTTACGGCGGTGACAGTCCCTACACACCTGATACACCTCACTATAAGATTACAATGGGTATTCTCGCAATCATTGACAGTATTCTCTCTGTGTTCGGCATCAAAATAGGCAAGCTTCTCAAGGGTGCAGAATCAGTTCAGAGCCTTGTTGAGCCTCTTCTTTATAACAACGGCATCTGCGACGAAAAAGCAACACTTAACCTTTTTGATAATTTGCCGTCAAAGGAACAGACCAAGCCGAATTTTATAAAAAGCAAAAAGGGCTTACCTGTTATAATCGGTCTTGTTGTTTCTGTTATAGTGCTTCTGCCTGTAATTCTTCTCTGGCTCATTATCGGCTTTATCATCAACTACATAAAGTATCACGACAAGATGTGAGGTTAAGCTATGGAAGAAATAAAAAAAGGCAGATACCGTCACTTCAAGGGAAATGAATATGAAGTGATCGGCACTGCAAAACACAGCGAAACTCTTGAAGAATATGTTGTATACAAGGCTCTCTACGGCGAAGGCGGTCTTTGGATAAGACCGAAAGAGATGTGGAATGAAACCGTGGAAAGAGACGGAAAGACGTATAAAAGATTTGAGTTTATAGGATAAAACAAAACCTCTGCCTATAGCCGAGTGTTCGTAAGGACACTCGGCAGTTTTATTCGCTTAAGGCGAGTGATATTGCTACGCAGTTTTATTGTGCTTTGCACAGTGTTATTGTCCTTCGGACAGATTTAGCGAATAAAATAACACTGAAGCCTCAAGGCTTCAATATCACTTATACATACCGAAGAGAACCTGTTTTAGAACGGCATTGTCGTGATTTTTTGTATTTGTTAGTACTTTTTTGTTATTTGATTAATTGCTATTTGTTGAAAAATTAAACAGATTGTGATAAGATTAAAATGAAAGGGTGGTTATATGAATGAGATAAAAACTATTTATGAGCAAGCACCTGATGTTGAAGTTTTGTTTGAGTTTAATGGTACAAGAAAAACTCCTGCAGCTGATGGCTATCGACCTCATCATTTGATAACTGATAATTATCTGACTACAGGAGTCCATCATTATTATGAGGTTGCAACGGTTTTGCCTGACGGTACAGCAAAAGGCACAATCACATTTATCACCCCTGAAGCATATCCGCATTGCTTGTGGATAGGTAAAAGGATTAATATTCAGGAAGGCAAAAAGATCGTTGGATATGCAACTATTTTAAAAATTTATAATTCTCTTTTAGCGATGGAATAATTATAACAACAACTGCCACCATTAATTTAAAATGGTGGCACTTTTCTCTATTCATGCCACCATATCCAAGCACACCATAATTGTTCTCAAAGTATATAACCCACTATGACACTTTCAAGCTGAAAGTGTCTGTTTTCTTGTGAAAAAATCGGGAAGCACTTTTTGAAGCACTTCCCGATAGTATTCTTTTTTCTGTCCTTAGCAACCCCGTGCTATCGGCAGAGGTTTTTAAATTTACATTGCTTCTATATCCCACTTAAGCACATTGTCAATAGGATTTTTGCTTTGCTTTATGTAAGCTGAAGCGGCTGATTCTGTGATGATATAGACACTTCCGTCTTTATAAAGAGTTATCTCTTCAAGGTAAGTAGGCACTCTGTATGAGCCCGTTTTGTCAAACATATCGCAGTAATAAAGAGGTACATCAACACCGTTAACCTCAATGATTTCGTCAGGCTCACCCTTTGTTACATCCCTATACTTATAAACTCTTGAATTAGTGATTGCAGTTGAAGAAGCTGTGAAAACAAAGCTGCCGTCATTGAGTCTTGTCATACCCTGGATTTTGAAAGGTGTTGTAACTGCAAAGTCAGGAGTAAGGTTACCTTCCTCGTCGATTCTGTCAGCCTTTATGCCGCATACACCGTTTTCATCAAGGATGAATGCATTGCAGCGTGAGAAGAATTTTTCACCGAGCTTTGATGTGTAGATATTTGTTGCACCCTTCACATCGTCAATTGTAATATCAGTAAATTCACCTATGTAAAGTACACCGTCGCACACATTCACATATGAGCAGGTTGTGTCCGTGTAAAGCTCCTTCTGAATATGCACATAACCGTCATCCTCGGCAGCCATAATTTCAGAAAGTGAAAGCACGTGAGTTACGCTTGTAGTTGCAACATAAACATTGTCCTTGAAAGCTGCAATACCGCCGAAATGACCTGTCGCCTTGTTGCCCTTCAGAGTAAGACAACCAACAGATTTAAGAAAGTTGCCCTCACCGTCAACAACAATTACTCTTGAAGGCTGAACCTTATCCTTGTAGTAGCCTGAAATAAGAAAGATGTCATTTTCCTCTTCGTAAAAGAGACCCTGAGGAATGAAGCCTTCATAAAGACCGGGAATAATGAAGCCCTCTTCGCTGTGCTTATTAAACTCTGAAAGCTGAAGGTCAATGGGAAGCTTTCCGCTGACGACCTCGGTCTGTGTGAGCTTAGTTGAAGCTTCTGTACCTACAGTAAGTGTTGGCGCACCGTAGATGCTGAGGGCAAAGATAATTGTGGTTACTAAAGTGAAAATTTTGCTTAACATTGTAATTCTCCTTTTATCGTTATTACATATTAATAATACAACATTATCTATCAAAGTGCAAGAAAACGCCCTGCCAAAAATCGGCAAGGCGTTTTGTTCATTATTACTGAAGCTGACTGAGACTTTCGTCAATCATCTTGATTTTTTCGGTGAGCTTTTCAGCGTCAGCCTTCTGTCCGTCAATTACGTTCTGAGGAGCTTTTGCAAGGAAGCCGGGGTTAGAGAGCTTTCCGTTAATCTGCTGAAGCTTCTTTTCAGCTGCTTCTCTGTCTTTAAGAAGGCGCTTTCTCTCAGCCTCAAAGTCAACAAGGTCACCCATAGGAATGTAAATCTTTGCGTCAGCAGTAACGATGCTTACGCTTCCGTCAATTGAGAAGCTGTCACCTACTGTTACATCTGAAGCTGAAGCAAGCTTCTGCATAAATACAACTGCAGTTTCGAAGATATCCTTCTTTTCGGTTGCAACATAAACGTGAGCCTTTCTTGAAGGAGGTACGTTCATTTCACTTCTGCGGTTACGGATAGCCTTAATTGCTTCCATGATAATTTCCATCTTTGCTTCATCGTCAGCGAAGTTGAGCTTTTCATCATATACGGGCCAAGCAGACTTCATAATTGTTTCACCGCTGTGAGGAAGTGTCTGCCAGATTTCTTCTGTGATGAAGGGCATAAAGGGATGAAGGAGCTTAAGTGTTTCACTCATAATGTAAACAAGAACTGCCTTAACCTGAGTTGCCTTTTCACCGCCCTGCTGAAGTCTTATCTTAGCAAGCTCGATGTACCAGTCGCAGAAGATGTCCCAGATGAAGTCATAGAGCTTCTGAACTGCAATACCAAGCTCAAACTTGTCGAGGTTGTCGGTAACTTCTTTTGTAAGTGAGTTGAAGAGTGAAACAATCCACTTGTCTTCAAGTGCGAGCTCTTCGGGAAGATGAGGTGCAGGTTCGTTTTCGTCAAGGTTCATAAGAATGAATCTTGCAGCGTTCCAGATCTTGTTTGCAAAGTTACGGCTTGCTTCAACCTTCTTGTCGCTGTAACGCATATCGTTTCCGGGGCTGTTACCTGTTGCAAGAGTGAATCTGAGGGCGTCAGCGCCGTATTTGTCAATTACAAGAAGAGGATCGATGCCGTTGCCGAGAGATTTTGACATCTTTCTGCCAAGCTCGTCACGGACAATACCGTGAATGAATACTGTATCAAAGGGTACCTCACCCATCTGTTCGCAAGCTGAGAAAATCATTCTTGCAACCCAGAAGAAGATGATGTCGTAGCCTGTTACGAGAGTGCTTGTGGGATAGTAATGAGCAAGCTCAGGAGTCTTTTCAGGCCAGCCGAGAGTTGAGAAGGGCCAGAGAGCTGATGAGAACCATGTATCAAGTGTGTCGGGATCCTGCTCAATTTTTGAGCTTCCGCACTTGCAGCAAGCTGAGGGTTCTTCTCTTGAAACTGTGATTTCACCGCAGTCAGCACAGTACCAGGCAGGAATTCTGTGACCCCACCAGAGCTGACGGGAAATACACCAGTCACGGATATTTTCCATCCAGTTGAAATAGATTTTATCGAAGCGTTCGGGAATGAACTTTGTTTCACCGTCACGAACAGCCTTGATAGCAGGCTTTGCAAGAGGCTCCATCTTAACGAACCACTGCTTTGAAACTCTGGGTTCAACTGCAGTATGACAACGGTAGCAAGTACCAACCTCGTGCTTTGTGGGCTCAATTTTAACAAGAGCGCCTGCCTCTGTAAGGTCAGCAACAATAGCCTTTCTGCATTCCATAAGGTTCATGCCTGCATACTTGCCTGCCTTCTCGTTCATAAAGCCGTCATCGGTCATTACGTTGAGAATGGGAAGGTTTGCACGAAGACCAACCTCGAAGTCGTTGGGGTCGTGAGCCGGTGTAATTTTAACCGCACCTGTACCCTTGTCCATCTTTGCGTATGTGTCTGCAACAATGGGAATTTCTCTGCCGATTACGGGAATAACAACTGTCTTGCCGATAAGATTCTTATATCTTTCGTCATCGGGATGAACTGCAACAGCAGTATCACCGGGGATTGTTTCAGGACGGGTTGTAGCTACAATGATTTCACCTGTGCCGTCAGCGAAGGGATATCTGAAGTGCCAGAAATTGCCATCTTTTTCTTCATATTCAACCTCAGCGTCAGAAATTGAAGTTTTGCAATGTGTACACCAGTTGATGATTCTTTCACCACGGTAGATAAGACCTTTTTCATAAAGGTTGCAGAAAACCTCACGCACTGCCTTGTTGCAACCTTCGTCAAGGGTAAATCTTTCTCTGTCCCAGTCGCATGATGAACCCAGCTTTTTGAGCTGTTCAATAATTCTTCCGCCGTACTGAGCCTTCCATTCCCATGCTCTTTCAAGGAACTTTTCTCTGCCGAGGTCTTCCTTACTGATTCCTTCAGCCTTCATTGCTTCAACAATCTTTGCTTCAGTAGCAATTGAAGCGTGGTCTGTACCGGGAAGCCAGAGTGTATCAAAGCCCTGCATTCTTCTGAAACGGATGAGAATATCCTGAAGAGTATTGTCAAGGGCGTGACCCATATGAAGCTGACCTGTAATGTTTGGTGGGGGGATTACAATTGTGTAAGGTTTCTTTTCGCTGTCACACTCAGCGTGGAAATACTTGCCGTCAAGCCATGACTTATAGATACGGTCTTCAACGTCTTTCGGATCGTACTGCTTTGCAAGTTCTTTAGCCATTTTTATCACTCCTGTATAAATAAGTTTAATTTACAAAAATAAAAACCGTCCCGACTAATCAGGACGGAAAATTACCGTGGTACCACCTGAATTCAGAGAAAAATCTCCGCACTCAAAATCTTTAACGCAGACATACGTCGGGTTCTAATGAGCCTTCGCCTTTCTTCCCGATTCTCACGGACTACCTTCGGATTTTCGCACCTGAAGACTTGCACCAACCGTCTTCTCTCTGAAAGGGCTTAAAACCTACTCTTTCCGTTCACCGAATTTCAATTTATCCAATAGATTTTAACACAACAAAGGCGCTAAGTCAATACTTAACGCCCTATTTTATCATTTAACTGTTACACTTTTAACTGAGGAATAAGCACTGTATATGTTTCCGTCAGAGGTTTTCGTGTATGCTCTTACCTTGAAGTAATAGGTGTATGTATCGTCAAACTTCTCTGTACTGTAGCTTGTATTCTTCACTGCGGCAAGTTTTTTATAAGTTCCGTTTTTGTTTGTGGAATAATAAATCACATAGCCTGTAGCACCTGCTACTTTATTGAGTCTGAAGTTAATTTCATCATTTTTCTTCTCAGCTGTAAAGCCGGGAGTAAGCGGCAGAGTACGGACAGTGATTTTTTCTGATTCATCTGCCCAAACCGTACCTGAAGCAGTTTTAACATAAGCCTTCACCGCAAATTTGTATGATGTGTTATCCTCAAGGTCGGTAATTTTACAATTAAGCTTCGTTACCGTGTCAAAGGTTTCATATTTCTTTTCTTCCTTGTTATAGATATACACTCTGTAGCCGTCAGCACCGGGAACCTTTTTCCACTTAAGAGTAACCGATGAAGCTGTTCTTGAAAAGCTGAGCTCTTCGGTTATATCAAGAGGTCCGGCTTTATAAACAACAGGCCATGGATTGAAGGCTGCTTCAAGAGCCTCAGGAGTTTTCGCACCCTCATAATAAATAATAACACTTGTATATCCGAAGGCGGTTTCACCGATTTCCTTTACGGTTTTCGGAACATAGACACTTTCAAGATTTTTCGCATAGTTGAACGCAGTGCGGATAATCGTCTTTACGCTTGAGGGAACAACAAAGTGAGTTTCTGTTTTTCCCGGAGGATAATAAACAAGAGTGTCAAGATCCTTGCTGAACACTACACCGTCATAGCTTTTGTAGTAAGGGTTGTTACTGTCAAAGGTTACCTTTTCAACTGCAGAACAGTCATAAAGGAAAGTAAATGAGCTGATATTCTCAGGAAGTGAAACTGTTTCAAGGTTTCTGCAGCAGTAAATATCCATACTGTCAAGCGCCTTCAGATTGCCCTCTTTTACAGTTATCTTCTTAAGCTTCGGACAATAAGCAACGGCACATTCGTGAATATCACGCACTGAGCCAGGAATTGTGAGACTTTCAAGGTCAGGGCAGCTGCTGAATGCGTGAGAACCGATTACGGTTACAGCCTTGCCGTCAATTTTCGAAGGAATTGTATAATTCTTTTTCTTTCCGTCATACTTAACGATCTGCACTGTATCGTTTTCAAGAACAACGTAAGAAAGCTCCTTATACTCTTCAATTTCAAATTTAGCACTTTTCAGCTTTTTGATTTCAGCTGAAACGTTTGAGGTAGCAACGCTTTTATCTTCGTCAGCACCGAGCGCTGTAAATGAAAGCATTGCAACAAGCATAATCAGAACTGCAAAAAAGATTGCAGATTTTCTTTTTATCACTGCCTGTCCCCTCCTTTTCCCTTTATAATGTTCATATTCTTTCTCTTAGTTTATCATACTACAGATGAAATGTGAAAGCAATATGATATTTGTGAAATATTTCAAAAAAATCAGCCCTCTTTTTTAAGAGAGCTGTTGCTTTTTCAGTTTTATTCCTTTTCGTCTTCAAGGAGCTTTTCAACTGCTGCAAGCTTTACGCAGATGCAAAGAAGCTTTGTCGCTGTCATAAGCTCATCAACGGGCGGGAATGAAGGTGCAATTCTGATATTCTTATCTTCGGGGTCAATTCCGTGAGGATAGGTTGCACCGATTGTTGTAAGAGTAACGCCTGCTTCTTCACAAAGCTGACCGACTCTTTTTGCAGTGCCGCCGAGAACATCAAGGCTGATGAAATACCCGCCGTTGGGCTTTGTCCATCTTGCAATGCCACGGCCGCCGAGACTGCTTTCAAACTCATTGATTACAGCCTTGAACTTGGGAGCAAGAATAGCTCTGTGAAGCTTCATTACTCTCTTGATGCCTGCAACATCCTTATAGAACTTAACGTGTCTGTACTGATTGAGCTTGTCATAACCGATTGTCTGAATTGTCATTCGGCTTGTGATCATTTTAATGTTCTTTGTTGAAGCGGCAAGAGCAGCAACACCTGAACCGGGGAAGCTGATTTTTGAGGTTGAAGTAAATTCGATTACCATATCCTCATTGCCGTATTTCTTAAGCACATCAAAAATATTTTCAAGCTTATCGGGAGTGTCTGTAAGATCGTGAATGATATAAGCATTATCCCAGATGATTCTGAAGTCCTTGGCTGCGGGCTTCATTTTTGCAATTCTGTCAACAACTGCTGATGAATAAGTTGCACCTGTGGGATTTGAATACTTAGGTACGCAGAACATACCCTTGACCTTCTCATCCTTGATCATTTCTTCAACTGCATTCATATCAGGGCCGTCATCATTCATCTTAACGGGAATGAGCTTGATGCCGTAATATTCGGCAATTGCAAAGTGTCTGTCATAACCGGGGCAGGGGCAAAGGAATTTGATTTCACCCTGATCCTTCCAAGGCTCTGCACCTGAGCCTGTGAGCATACACTGTGTTATATAGTCGAACATCATATTGAGGCTTGAGTTACCGCAAACGATTACATTTTCAGGCGGAACAGCAAGAAGGTCAGCAAAAATAGCTTTACATTCTCTGATACCTGTAAGAATACCGTAGTTTCTGTATTCAAGGCTGCCGCCTGCTGCGTTGTCTTCCCAGTCTTTTGATGTGATTGCGTCAAGAAGACCGTTTGAAACTGAAAGCTGGTCAGCACCCGGCTTACCTCTTGACATATCAAGCTTAAGTCCCTGAGCCTTAAATTCTTCATATTCTTCTGTAAGCTCTTCTTTGAGCCAAAGCAATTTATCTTTGTCGTATGATGTATATTCTTTCATTGAGCTACCTCCGTGGTGTATTTGCTTAAACTTGTAGACGGACACGGCAAGCCGTGTCCCCTACTGTAATATCTGATTAGAAATCTGCTGAACCTGTTGTTCTGGGGAAGGGAAGAACATCACGGATATTTGAGATACCTGTAAGATACATAACGAGTCTTTCAAAGCCGAGACCGAAGCCTGCGTGCTTTGTTCCGCCGTACTTTCTCAGGTCGAGATACCACCAATAATCCTCTTCCTTAAGGCCAAGCTCCTTGATTCTTTCGAGAAGAACGTCATATCTTTCTTCTCTCTGTGAGCCGCCGATAATTTCACCGATGCCCATAACGAGACAGTCACAAGCTGCAACAGTTTTGCCGTCATCATTAAGACGCATATACAAAGCCTTGATTTCCTTGGGATAATCTGTTACAAAAACAGGCTTTCTGAAAATCTTTTCTGTAAGGAATCTTTCGTGCTCTGTCTGAAGGTCACAACCCCAGAATACCTTGTATTCAAATTCATCATTGTGCTCTTCAAGCATTTTGATTGCATCTGTGTATGTAACTCTGCCGAAGTCTGATGAAGCAACAGTTGTAAGTCTTTCGATAAGCTCCTTATCAACAAACTGATTGAGGAATTCAATATCCTGCTTGCAGTGTTCAAGAACATAGTTGATTACAAACTTGATCATTCTTTCTGCAAGGTTCATATCGTCATTGAGGTCTGCAAAAGCAATTTCAGGCTCGATCATCCAGAATTCAGCTGCGTGACGCTGAGTGTATGACTTTTCAGCTCTGAAGGTGGGGCCGAAGGTATAAATTTTGCCGAATGCCTGAGCCATAATTTCGCCCTGAAGCTGGCCTGATACGGTGAGGAAAGCACTCTTTCCGAAGAAATCTTCTGAGTAGTCGATTTCACCGTCTTCAGTTCTCGGCGGATTTTCCATATCAAGAGTTGTTACTCTGAACATTTCACCTGCACCTTCACAGTCACTGCAGGAAATAAGCGGTGTGTGTGCATAGATGAAGCCTTCACTTTCAAAGAAGCGGTGAATAGCCTGAGCAGCTACTGAACGAACTCTGAATGAAGCTGAATAAATATTGGTACGGGGACGAAGGTGTGCAATTGTTCTGAGATATTCAAGTGAATGTCTCTTCTTCTGAAGAGGATATTCAGGAGCTGATGCACCTTCAAGTGTTACCTTTGTTGCGTTGATTTCAAAAGGCTGCTTTGCTTCGGGAGTAAGGATAAGATTACCCTCAACAATTACTGCAGCACCTACATTATATTTAGCAACCTCTGCGAAGTTGTCAATTTTATCTTTTTCAAATACTACCTGTACGCCCTTGAAGCAGCTGCCATCATTAATTTCCATAAAACCGAGAACCTTTGAGTCTCTGTTGGTTCTGATCCAACCGCAAACTGTTACGATACTGTCTGCGTACTGTTCGGCACATTCATAGAGCTTTGAAATTTCTGTACGTTTCATGATAGTCCCCCTTGTAATTAGATACTCCCATCATTATACCATAATTTTTATAAAAATCAAGATTTAGGATATATAATTTTGAAGTAAAGATTGCTGTAAACACAAGAAAAGCAGAGGAATTCTCCCCTGCTTTCAATTCAGTTATAAAAATGAAATTCTCTTACTGTCGGTTCACCTCTTGTGCCTGTCACGGCAAAAAGGAGTTCATCTGTCTGAACACTTTCACTGAGTCTGAGAATTTTCTTTGAGCCGATTACCGTGCCCTTGCCCACCTCGGTGTAACCACCGTTTTCTTTTGCAAAAATACTAAAGCTTTCAACACGCTGACTGAAGCGAAGATCTTCACGGATAACAACAGTTGAAACCTTCTGACTTTTTTCAAAGCTTATTCTGACGATGCTTTCATCATCCCTGAAGGTGCAACTTCCGTTTTCCGGATAAGCTCTTTCAGTTTCATCGTCAGCTATAAGTGTCAGTCTGCAATCTATGATTTCACTTCTGAAGGGCTCATTTATAAGCTCAGTGAACTTCTGAAGAGTTTTAATTTCACGTTTATCTATAATACCGTCTTTGTTTGGCGGTACATTAAGAAGAAGACTTGCATTTCCGCCTACCGTTTTAAAATAGATTTCGGCAAGATCTTTTGCTGTGCGGTTCTTTTTGAACAGGTAATAGAGATTATTATGCCAGAACCAGCCGAGATTGATTGAAACATCAGCCTCTGCAGGTTTGAATACAAGCTCATCATACTTCAGAAGCACTTCTCTTGAACCGAGATCAGCATCTCTTTCATCGGTCTTCTGCACTTCTTTGCCGCCATCATCGGTCTGCTGAGAGTTTTCCATTACCGCTTCGGTTTTCTCCTTATCGGCAGGGATAACACTCCACTCACTTTCACGTACAACTCCCGCCTCGTTGCCTATCCAGCGCACATCAGGACCGCAGACATTTATAACCGCCTGAGGCTGAAGTTCACGGATAGTTCTGTAGTAACGCGGCCAGTCATAAACCTGCTTTTTGCCGTTGGGGCCTTCACCGCAGGCACCATCAAACCAAAGGCAAAAAAGCTCACCGTAATTTGTACAAAGTTCTGTCAGCTGACGAACATAAAAGTCGTTGTACTCTTCTGTGCCGTATGTTCTTTCGTGTCTGTCCCAGGGTGAAAGATAAATGCCAAGCTTAAGGTCATATTTTCTGCAGCTTTCACTGAGCATTTTTACAATATCCTTTTTAAAGGGAGTGTTTGTTACACAGTGGTCAGTTTCTTTTGTTGCCCAAAGGCAGAAACCGTCATGATGCTTGGCGGTAATGATAACACCCTTGCTGCCCGTTTCTTTTAAGATTCTGCACCATTGGTCAGTATCCAGCTTCTTAGGATTAAAGGCAGCGATACTCTCGCTGCCCTTTCCCCATTCAACATTGTTGATTGTGTTAATGCCGAAGTGAATGAAGCTGTAATACTCCATATCGCAAAGTCTGAGCTGCCTTTCTGAGGGAAAAATGCTTGTAATTCTTTCCACCTCAGCGCTGTGCTTTTCTTGTTTTCCGTTCTCTTTGCAGAGCTTTACAATTTCATTAATTTTCATTTTTTCTTATCTGAATGTGAAGAATACATCAAGACCCTTAACTTCGTAGTAGTAACCCTGAGCCTTAAGTGACTTGGTTACGCCTTCAAGCATTTCGTAGTCCTTCATTGTAATTCTGATATTAACTCTTACATTGTCATAGTTACCAAGCTCGTTACCGAATACGAAGCCTGTGATCCACCAATATTCATCATAAGGTCTGTAAAGAAGACGGTTCCATGTTGACTTGCCGTCAACTGTATCAAGTCTCTGAACTTCCATTTCCATTCTGAGAAGGTCTTCGTCAGCAGCACATTCATAGTGTTCAAGCTGTCTGTCCTTGGGCTTTGTATATACACCAACTTCAGCACCTACAAGAACAAGACCGTACTGACCCTTCCATACCTGAATCATCCAGTCCTTATCCTTATAGGGGAACTTGATTCTGAGTGTGTCGATGATCATAAGAGTGAGACCTGCGGCATTGTCGTAAATTTCGTTATAACCGAAGTTTCTCTGCCAGGGGTCATCAGCTGTGTAGAAGCACTTGTTTACGGGGTCGTAAAGGTAACCGATAAGACCGATCTTTTCAAGTTCTTCTGTATAGATGCTTTCGTTTGATTCAGCCTTCTTGAATTCGATTGTTGTTGCGTCTGAATAATCACTGTAGAAGAGCTTATCGCCTGCACCCTTATAAGCCTGAATTCTGTACTTATATTTACCTGTGCCGGGAACAGTCTTATCTGTGAAGAAAGCTGTGTCTGATGTACCGATCTTGTTCCACTTGTCGCCGATAAGAGCATCTGAGCGGAAAATTACATAGCCTTCAACACCGTTAAGGTCAGTCCAAGCAAGTGAAATACCGTTGTTTGTGTTACGTGCAGCAACAAGGTTCTGAGGCTTTGCAGGAAGTGTACCAACTGCAACGGGTTCTGTGAATACGCCGTAAATCTTCTTGCCGTTTGAGCCTGTAGCATAGCTTCTGATTTTGTAGAATGCATTGTAGTTTTCACTTACACCCTTGAAGTTATAAGCTCTTGCCTTTGTTGTTCTGAAAAGAGCCCATGTACCTGTTCTTGAATCAAGTCTGTAAATTTCATAGCCTTCAGCGTTAGCTGTCTTGTCCCAGGCAATTGAATATGCCTTCTTTTCGCAAGTCTTGAGACGGAAGTTATCAACGTCACCAAGAGGTGTGATAACTGAAATCTTTGTCCAGTCTGATGTAAGAGTACCGTTGAGAGTGTGGTATGATCTGATTCTGAAATAATACTTTGTTTCAGCTGTAAGACCTTCTACTCTGAAGGTTGTTTTGTCTGTTGTGCCGAGTCTTACATATTCTCTTGTTGCATCGTCATACTGATAAACAGCATACTTCTGTGCACCTTCTGCAGCCTTCCATGTAAGGTCGATACCCTTTGAGCTGAAGGGAGTAGCTGTAAAGCCTGTTACTGCTGAGGGATATGTAGCAACCTTAAGGTCAGTTGAATAAGCACCGTAAACCTTTGTAAGGCCGAGGTTCTTTTCCTTATATGCTCTTACTTTATAAGTATAAAGCACACCGGGCTTTACGTCTGAGTCTGAATACTTAACCTCTGACTGTCTCTTGAGGCGGTTGAATTCCTTTTCACCTTCTGCCATTCTGTAAACTTCGTAGCCTTTTGCGCCGTCTACCTTACCCCATTCGATTTCTACCTTGCTGTTTGTGACATTGTTAACCTTGATTGAAGGAACCTTTTCAACTTCAGCAGCATAGCTCATCACGGGAATTGACATAAACATGCAAAGACAAAGAACTAAAGAAAGAATTCTTTTTGTAAGCTTGTTCATTTTGTTTTCCTCCTGAATTTGATTTTAGAATTAATTTATTTACGCAAGACTGATTCCGCCAAAAGGTCTTACTGAAAGAACATAGCAGGAATCGTCGCCGAAAATGGATTTGAGAGCTGAAGTGTATTCTTCAACTGAACTGTCAGGAACAAATGCCTGAATTGTTCCTGCAAAGCCACCGCCGTGAACTCTCCACGCACCCTTGCCTGAAAGGATTTCCTCACTGACAGCAAGAGCAAGTGAAAGGGGCTGATTTGTAGGCTTTTTGCAGGTGTACACATTCTGATTGTACATATATGATGAGCGTCCGCTTTCAATAATAAGTGACTTGAAGGTTTCAAAATCACCCTTTGAAAGTGCGTCAGCCTGTTTAACTACTCTTTCGTTTTCACCGTAATAGTGAAGCGCTCTGATTACGGCTCTTTCATTGAACTTCTCTTTGATTGCACCTGCATTCTTAAGAACATCAGCCTTTGTACATTCACGAAGAACCTTTTTGCCGAAGAATGAAGCAACATCTTCCATTTCAGATCTTACTGCTGCATAGTCATCGGTAAGGTCTGAGTGGCTGCCCTTTGTGTCAACAATGCAAAGTGAGTGACCTGAAGAAGCAAAATCAAAATCAATCTTATTGATAACAGGCTTGTTTGTGTCTTCAAAGTCAATTGATACAAAGCCGCCCACTGAGCAAGCCATCTGATCAAGAAGTCCGCAGGGCTTTCCGAAGTATACGTTTTCACTCCACTGTGAAATCTTTGCAATTTCAACAGGGTCTACCTTTCCGTCATTGTAAAGATAGTTGAGCATTGTACAAACAAGTACCTCAAAAGCAGCTGAGGATGAAAGACCTGAGCCTGAAAGCACCTGTGATGCTGTTGTTGCATCGAAACCACCAACATTATAGCCGAGCTGTTTGAATCTTGCAACAACACCTCTGATAATACCCTGGCTTCTGCCCTTTTCATTTTCTTTGATTTCAAAGTCTGTGCAGTCAACCTCGTCCTGAGGATAACCTGCTGACTTGATTCTGATTATATTTTCATCATTTTTTGAAGCAACTGCAATTGCATCAAGGCTGATGCTTGCTGCAAGAACAAGGCCGTGGTTGTGGTCTGTGTGGTTGCCGCAGATTTCTGTTCTGCCCGGAGCTGAGAAAAGTGAAACCTCTCTGTCGCTGTCCTTTGAGAAACGTTTGCTGAAGCTTTCAAGAACAGCAAGGAATCTTTCATACTGTGTTGCAAAAGCATCTTCAGTATAAACCTTGCTGAAGCTTTCATCGAGCTTTTTTTGTTCGAGAAGCTCTTTCATTACTGAAACTGTTTTCATATATACTCTCCTTTCAGAGTTCTTATTTGCTTTTATTTGCTGCGCTGAGGAACAAAAGTATAAAACCGGTTATAATAAAGAGAATAACAAACGGCACAATAAAGCTTGCTGATGCAGGGTCATAAACATTTCTGCCGATAACGGTGTAAGAAAAAAGCTTATAAGAAAAACCCATAAGTGATATTATCACATAACGTGCATACGGCATATCCGTTGTTCCGTAAAGACTGCTCACTGAATTGATCGGCACAAGAGGTGAAAAGCGCAGACCGAAAAGAGCGATATTTGAACCGATTTTTCCACTGTCAATAAGTGTTTTCACATTTGCATTTCGGGCAAGGATTTTTTCAGCATTGCCTGCCCCGAAGCGTTTACCCCAGAAGTACTTTATTGTGAAAAGCAGCGCCGCACCCACCATATTGATGAGCATAGCGTAATACCACTTGAAAAGCACACCTGACACCACACATATACATGAAATGGGAAACCAGGGAATAAGCGCCTTAAGCACAAAATTAAACACAATAAGCAAAGCAGAAATCCAGGTTGCTCCGTAAATCTGCATCCACTGCTCATAATATATCAGTGTGTCTGTATATCTGTTATACCAGTCGAGAAAGCTTTCATCTTTGAATACTCTCAGAAGCACCGTAAGTGCCAAAGCGACAAGAAAGCATATAAACGCAGCAAAAGACAGCGAAAACTTTGTTTTCTTTGACTCAGTCAAAAGCTTTCATCTCCTTCTTGTTATCCACAAAAGTGTAGACGACAGCATTTTACTGATACATTGTATAATAAAATTCGTCAAAGGTCAACAGTCTATTTGATTTTTAAGAGATAAATTCAAAGTTTTTTCATTATAATCTTGGCTTACACGAAAATATATGCTACAATTGTGTTATCAATATGAAAAGAAACAAAATTTTGAGGTGAATTTATGAAACTTACAATTCTTGACGGCTATACAGAAAATCCCGGTGACCTTTCATGGGATTGGCTTAAGGAGCTTGTTGACGAATACACAGTATATGACCGCACAGATGATGAAGATATTTTTGAAAGAAGCAAGGATGCTGATATTCTTGTTACAAACAAAACTGTTATCACAGGTGAAATGCTTCAAAGACTCACAAACCTGAAATTCATTTCTACTCTTTCAACAGGCTACAATGTAATCGACATTGACAAGGCAAGAGAGCTTGGAATTTCCGTTTCAAACATTCCCGCATACAGCACAGATGCAGTGGCTCAGCTTGTTTTTGCACTTCTCTTAGAGCTTACTAACCACGTTGCAATTCATGACCAAAGCGTAAAAAACGGTGAATGGACTTTATGTGAACATTTCTGCTACACCAAAACACCTCTTTGCGAGCTCAGCGGTAAAACATTCGGTATTATCGGCTTTGGTAAAATCGGCTCAGCAGTTGCCAAAATTGCTCTTGCCTTCGGTATGAAGGTTAAGGCGTACTCTCCTAACACCCGCACCTTTGACGGTTACGGAACAGTCGAATTCACAGATCTGGAGGATGTTATCAGAAGCTCAGATGTAATTTCACTTCACTGTCCGCTCACAGATAAAACCAACGGACTTGTTAACATGGAGTTCCTTCAGAAAATGAAGAAGTCTGCATTCATCATCAACACTTCAAGAGGTCCCGTTATCAACGAAGCTGACCTCAGAAAAGCTCTTGATGAGGGCATTATTGCAGGAGCAGGTGTTGATGTACTTTCAAGTGAGCCTCCGAAGGCAGATAATCCGCTTATTTCTTGTGACAAATGTGTTATTACTCCCCACATCGCATGGGCAAGCTTTGAAGCAAGAACGAGACTTATGGGCATTTTCAAAGAAAATGTTGAGGCTTTCCTTAAGGGAAATCCTGTGAATGTTGTAAATTAAGGGCGCCGATTGGACACAAAAAAAGGGCTGCCACATTTCTGTGACAGCCTTTTGTACTAGCTTTTTTAAAAAAGTTAAAACAAAAGTGATAACAAATTAGTTTTCCTTCTTCTTAAGGCAAACAAATGCAGCTGCAGAAGCTACTGAAAGTGTAGCGATAGCAGCGATAACTGCTGAAGTATCACCGGTCTTAGGAGTCTCTGTTGTAACAACAGCGGGCTTCTTTGTTGTTTCGGGTTCAGTTGTTTCAGGAGCAGCTGTTGTGTCCTCAACTTCACCAACATAACCGATGTACATGTTTGCGAAGAAGTTTACAATTTCGTTATCAAGCATACCTTCAATCATAGTTGTATCAAGTCCGAGTGCCTCGAGACCACCCATGAGCGTATCTACGATTCCGGTAACCATATCTGTAGCGCCACTTGCAACGTCGCCGCCTTCAGTTGAGCCTTCGCTGCTGCTGCCACTGCCACTGAGAATAGTAGCAATATCAAAGCTGCCAAGATCAAAACCGCCAAGATCAATACCTGCACCGCCAAAAGCATCTTCAACTGTGCCCATAAGTGATGACATATCATCGCTTGAAACACCGCCGAGAACGTCTTCAATAGCACCCATGTCTACTGATTCGTCTGTTGTAGCTGTTGTGTCTTCAGTATTGTTCTTTGCAATAGCGTCTTCGAGAAGAGCAAGAGCATCCTTATCGCCGTTTTCGATATCAGCAAGAAGAGTATCAATATTGATATCTCCAAGGTTGAGATCAGCAACAAGAGCCTTAAGGTCTTCTGTTGTGAGTGCGCCAAGGTCGATATCACCTGCAGCGAAAGCAGCGGGAACGAGAAGGCATACACACATTGTGATAGCTACGATAACACCAAAAAACTTTTTCATTTGCAATCAATCCTTTCTATGTATTTATATCAACGGCAAAAATGCCGACAATATACAATATCTGCTTTTAATTCACACATAATTATACTATATATGATTTTAAATTTCAATAGGAAACTTAAAATTTATGAAATTACTGCCAGGTGAAAAATACGTCAAGACCTGATGTCTTGAAATCCTCATCAAGAATAAAGCCATTTTCTTTAAGAGCACCTGTGAATGCAAGAAGCATTTTGTAGTCCTTCATTGTGATTCTGCACTTAACTGTAAGCTCTGAGCGGTCTGAGAAGTTGTCAAGCTTTCCGGGCACGAAGCCTGTGCACCACCAATAAAGTCCGTAGTCACGGCTGAACGCTTCTTTACCGTCACGGTACATTGTCATTGACATATAAAGTGCATCTTCGTCGGTAACGCAGTCATAGAATTCCTGAGCACGGCTTGTCGGCTTGTAATATACACCGATTTCTGCACCGATGAACACATAGCCGTACTGACCCTTCCAGAACTGAATCATCCAGTCTTTTTCATCATAGCGGAACTTACATCTGATTGTATCAAAGTAAATTGCAAGGAAGGGAGCACCGATATCATAGAACTCAGTATAGCCGAGAGCTCTCTGCCAGGGATCTTCATTTGTATAATAGAAGTTGCCGTCGGGGTTGAACTGATAGCTCAAAAAGCCCTTATCGAACAAAGCAGCGTTGTCAATGTTTGTCTGAGGATCCTTCGATGTTGTAGGAATCTGCAATGACGGCATTGTTATTGGAGCTGTCGTCGTTGGCAGCGTTGTAGGCATTGTTGTAGGAGCAGTTGTGGGAAGAGTAAGTGGCGGAGATGTTGTTGTAGTGGGCGCCACTGTTGTAGGAGCTGTCGTCGGTGCCGTTGTTGTGGGAGCGGTTGTTGTAGGTGCTGTTGTGGGCGGCACTGTAGGAAGCTGCTGAGTGATTGTGGGCGCTGTTGTCTGCGGTTCAATTGAATCGGTCATCATTTTTACACCGAGAATGGAGCCGCAACATACTATAACCAATATTGCAATTGCAATAATTGTTTTATTATTCATCTGAAAATTCATGTAGACCTCCTGAATAAACACACATTTATCCATAATAAGACATTTTTATACATATAATAGATTAACACTATTTATCGCAAAGGTCAAGTGGATTTATAATTTTTTATAAAATTGTACATAGTTTTTTCCTAACAAAAAAAACGGCATCTCTGCCGTCTTTTAATTTTTAGTTGTTGCCGAAAATATTTCTGCCCTTGAATACGGGAAGAATGTCGCTTTCGTCCTCATCGGGATCATCGAAGATTGAACCTGTCTTCTTCTGAGGTGTTTCGATAACGTCAACATCAGCTGCGGGAGCTGCTTCAACGGGAGCTGCTGCGCTTGCCTTTGCTGCTTCGAAATCGAAGTTAGCTGCACCGTTTGCTGCTGCATCCTTGAAGATTGAAGCAAAGCTCTGACCGAACTTTGTTGAAGCAAAGTCAACAGCCTCTGTGCCAACCTCACCGAAGATTGAACCGCCTGCTACTCTTGTTGACTGACTGATGAATTCGGGAGCCTTCTGATTTTCCTGAGCAGCTGCAGTCTGAGTTGCAACAGCTGTTTCAAAGCTTGAGGGAGCAACTGACTTACCGCCTACTTTGTTTGTACCGAAGCCTGTAGCAATAACAGTGATAAGCATTTCATCGCCCATATCTTCGTCAAATACTGAACCGAAGATGATGTTTGCATCGGGATGTGTTGCATCGGAGATAATTGAACCTGCCTGCTCGATCATATCGAGAGCCATATCTGATGAGCATGTTACGTTGATGATTACGCCGCTTGCTCCGTCGATTGCTGTTTCGAGAAGAGGACTTGTGATAGCCTGCTTTGTTGCTTCAACTGCACAGTCTGCACCTCTGCCACGGCCGATACCCATATGAGCAAGACCTGCATCCTTCATTACGCTCTTGATATCAGCAAAGTCGAGGTTGATATAACCGGGAACCTTGATTGTGTCTGAAATACTCTTGACACCCTGCCAGAGAACGCTGTTAGCCTTGCCGAAAGCGTCCTTCATGCTGAGGCTCTTGTCACCGAGAAGCTTAAGTCTTTCGTTGGGAATTACGATAAGGCTGTCTACGTGCTTTTCAAGTTCCTTGATGCCCTGCTCAGCCTGAATCATTCTCTTCTTGCCTTCAAACTTGAAGGGCTTTGTTACGATACCGACAGTAAGGCAACCAAGCTCTCTTGCAACCTCTGCAATAACGGGAGCTGCACCTGTACCTGTACCGCCGCCCATACCGGCTGTGATGAATACCATATCTGTTGAACGGAGAGCATCAGCAATTACATCTCTGCTTTCTTCAGCAGCCTTCTTGCCGATTGCAGGGTCACCGCCTGCACCCATGCAGCCTGTAACCTTCTCACCGATCTGAATTTTGTGTGTAGCCTTTGAGTTTTCAAGAATCTGTCTGTCTGTGTTGATTGAAAGGAATTCAACACCAACAATACCTGACTCAACCATTGAGTTTACTGCGTTGCCGCCGCCACCGCCGACACCGATAACCTTAATCTGGTTATAAGCAATATTTTCGTTATCCATTATGAAGCCCATTTTACTTCCTCCTGTAAAAATATTTTCAAGATTTCGTTAATGATAATACATAGTTATATTCACAGCATTTCTGCCGTGATATTATTATTCAAGTTATTATAACACAAAATAATCAGAATTACAATAATAAAATCAAAACATTTTTAATTCTTTAAGTGTTATCCATACTGCCTTCGCTGAAGTAACCTCTTTCGCTGAAGCGCATATCAATATAGCCTGTCTGCTTATCGGGAGCAGCTGCCGCAATTGTTTTTGAAGCAAACTCCATTTTATCTGAAAGATCCTTTGCATCACCGAGATAAATACGGATTCTGCCGTCATAGGTGAAGGTAATCTTGCTGAGGTCAGATACATCAATTGTACCCTTTGAAAGAGACACCTTCTCAGCTTCAGAAGCAATTTCACGAGCCATTTCGTATTTATCCGTCTCGCCTTCTGACGGTGTATAAACCGAGCCGATTTCGTGCTTTTTATAAGTAAGACCGTCAACCTTGAAAAGTCCGTCTTTCATTTTTGTTTTAGCTGTTGAAAGAACCTTTCCGTCACCGTCAAGTCTGAGATATTTGTTCTTCTCTGAAATCATCAGCTTGTCCTTTGTGGGAGTGACAACAATAGTCAGGGTGTCGGGAAAGCCGTAGGATATTGTTGCATCTTTGATGTAAGGAAGCTCAGACGTAAGAAGCTCCTTCACTCGCTTTTCTCTTACAGAGAGAAGTCTGTCCCCTTTTATTACACCGCTTGCCTTGACAATTTTCTTCACAGAATAGGTGCTTGAGCCTTCAACGGTAATTTTATCCACAAGAGCAACGTTGTTATAAATATAAGCGCCGAAGCCTGAAATCATCATTGCCACGAAAAGTATGAACACAAGAACGGATTTTCTTCTGCGCTTTTTAATCTGCTTTATCTGCTGCTCACGGCGGATTTCATCCTTGGATTTTCCCTGGCGTCTGCCTCTTTCATAAATCTCCTGCTGCTTACGCATCTGATTTTTCTGCTGCTTTGAAAGCGCAGAATTTTTTTCATTCTGCCTTGCAGGAGGTCTTTGTTCTCTTTCAGGCATACGCTGAACCGAAGCTGTACGGTTCTGAGCTCTCATGTTCTCAACCCTCTGTCCCTGAGGCTTTCTTGAGGGTGGTCTTTTTATATTATTGTCAGAAGAAGACTTTTTATTTTGCTTTCTTTTGTCGGCTTCTTTTTTGTCAGGTGTTCCCTTTGAAATTCTTCCGTCAGGTGTCGGAGCTTTCTTTTTTCCGAGACCTATTTTTGCGCCCACATAACCGCTTTTTTTATTTTCTGCTTCTTTTTTAGGAGGAGCCTTCTTCTGCATCTGAGCAGACTTCTGAGGCTGACTCTGACGGAGACGCTTATCTGCAGGGTTTGTCTCCTGTCTTTTTATCGGAGCGCTTATGGGAGCCCACGCCTCAGTATTTATTTCTGAAAGCTCCTGAACTCTGCCTGAAGAGCCTGAGCCGAAAATGTTGCTCGTTTTCTTTTCATCCACCGTTGTCACCTCCTGTAAAAAAACTTCCGGGCAAATGCCGATACATAATGTATTATACATAAGCCCGAAGAAAAAGTCTATATGAAATTTATAATTTTTTGTCAAAATCTATATCCTTTTGATTTCTGCACCCAGCCGTCTGAGGTTTTCTTCAATATTTTCATAGCCTCTGTCTATATGCTCTGTTGCCTCAATAACAGTTCTTCCCTTTGCCGAAAGTCCTGCAACCACCAACGCTCCGCCCCCTCTTAAATCGGTGCATTTCACCTTTGCACCGTAAAGCTCAGGAACACCGTCAACAATTGCAACTCTGCCTTCGGCTTTAATTTTTGCTCCCATTTTGCAAAGCTCACTTATATGCTTGAAACGGTTTTCAAAGATATTTTCAACGATTACACTTGTGCCGTCAGAAAGGCTGAGCATTGCCATAACAGGAGCCTGAGCATCTGTGGGGAAACCCGGAAAAGGCATTGTTCTGATGCTTTTAACTGCTTTTGGTCGGTTATAGGCTTTGATTCTCAGGCTGTTTTTATTGTGTTGCACCATAAATCCCGCTTCTTCAAAAACAGGCAGAACCGTCAGAAAGGATGAGGCGTCTGCATTTCTGAGAAGCACGTCACCCCCTGCCGCACCTACGGCTGACATATAGGTAAGAGCAACAATTCTGTCAGAAATCACTCTGTGTTCAGGTGAAAAAGTCTTTCTTCTGCCTTCTATCACAACAGTACCCTGAGTACCCACAATCACTCTGAAGCCAGCTTTATTGAGAAAAGAAGCCAGGTCAAGAATTTCAGGCTCTCTTGCAGCATTGTGTATAACGGTTCTGCCTGTGCCTGAAACAGATGCAAGAATTATATTTTCAGTTGCACCCACGCTTGGAAAGGAAAGGCTGATTACGGCACCCTTTGTTCTGTTCATTCTGCAGGATATGAAGCCGTGCTTTTCATTGATTTCAGCACCGAGGGCTTTAAGTGCATCAAGATGTAAATCAATAGGTCGGAGACCTATATCACAACCACCAGGTGAGGAAAGCTCTGCCCTTCCCGTTCTTGCAAGAATTGAACCCAAAAACACAATTGAAGAGCGCATTTCTGCCATCAGCTCTTCAGGTATGCTGTAATTCACAATGCTTCTTGAATCAACTGTAAGAGTGTTTCCCTCACGCTTTACTTTGCAGCCTAAGTGACAGAGAATCCGTACTGCTGCATCAACATCGGTAAGAGAGGGGCAATTGTGTATCACACTGATTCCGTCAACAAGGACACAGGCGGCAAGAATGGGAAGAGCACTGTTCTTTGCACCCTGAACGGTAATTTCTCCTTGAAGCCTTCTGCCGCCGTCAATTATGATATTGCCCATTTCACCATCACCTTTCAACACATATTATGCAAAAGGACTAAAAGATGTGAAAAGAGGCTGATAAATTTAATATCAGCCTCAGTTTTTTATTTTATAAGCGAAACGATGATGTCTGCGATTTTTTCTTTTGCATCAGTAACAGCCATAGCCTTTGCATTGGCTTCAACGGTGATTCTCTTTTCATCGTCAAAAACAAGGCTTTCAAAAAGCTCAGCCATCTTTTCTTTTGTAAGATCCTTTTCTTCAATAATAAGAGCAGCACCCTTGTTCACAAGAGCCATTGCGTTGTGATACTGATGGTTTTCTGAAACATTAGGTGAAGGAATAAGAATGGATGCCTTTCCGAGAGCCTGAAGCTCTGAAAGTGAGCTTGCACCTGCACGACACACAACCACATCTGCAGCAGACATACATCTGTCCATATCACTTATGTATTCACGGATTTCCACATTATCCTTCTTGTCGGGATCAACACCCTTTTCTTTAAGCTTATCGGGCACCCACAGACCGTACTGACCCATTGCGTGAAGGAAATAAAGATTTTCGTTATCTGAAAATTCTGTAATAAGATCAACCATTGCGTTGTTGATTGTAAGTGCACCCAGAGAACCGCCCATTGAAAGCACAAGCTTCTGATTATCCTTGATTCCAAGCTCCTTGCGGCTTTTTTCTCTGTCAGCCTTCAGCATTTCACCTCTTACGGGAAGTCCTGTAACTATAGGCTTATTTTTTGCTGAAAGGTGCTTTTCTGCTTCTTCAGCGGTGAGCATAACCTTGTCAACGGTTTTTGCAAGTGTTTTGTTGGTAACACCGGGATAAGCGTTCTGCTCGTGAATTGCGGTGGGAATGCCCATTTTTGCAGCCATCTGTACAACAGGACCGCTTACATAACCGCCGAAGCCAACAACAACATCAGGCTTGAAGTCCTTGATAATCTTTCTTACGCTTAAGGGTGAAAGCACAAGATAAAGAATTGCAAGAATATTACGGAAAATATTTTCAATGCTTATCTTTCTCTGAAAGCCTGCAATACGGATTGTTTTAAGCTTGAAGCCTGCATTAGGCACAAGCTTTGCTTCCATTTTGCCCTTTGCACCTACAAAGAGGATTTCAGCATCGGGGTGTCTTTCTCTGATTTCACCTGCTGCTGCAAGAGCAGGGTTAATGTGACCGCCGGTACCTCCGGCTGCAAAAAGAATTTTCATTTATTATACCTCATTTCTTTTCAATTGCCGACCTTCTTGAAACCGACAGCACAAGTCCCATTTCCATCAGTATGGAGATGATTGATGAACCGCCTGAGCTGAAGAAGGGAAGCACCATACCCGTATTGGGGAAAAGGTCTGTTACAACGGCAAGGTTGATTATTACCTGAAGACCAATCTGTATCATTATGCCCATAACAAGCATTGAGCCGAAGTAATCGTTACACTCCTTTGCGATTTTGAAGCCTCTATAAATGAGGAAGGCAAAGAGAATCACAACTGCCGCTGCACCGATAAAACCAAGCTCTTCACACACAACAGGGAAAACAAAGTCGTTGTGAAGCTCAGGGATATAAAGCTGCTTTTGTTTTGAGTCACCGAAGCCGACTCCTAAAAGTCCGCCTGAGCCTATTGCATAAAGACCGTTCACCGTCTGACGCCTTGCATCAACATATTCAGGGTTCATTTTATCGAGCCAGACTGTGATTCGGCTTGCACCGAAGCCAAGACCTTCGATTATATCAGGATTCATAAGAACTATCGCAACTGCACCTGTAAGTCCGAGAGCAACAAGCACAAAATAACTGTTTTTCGTTCCGCTGAGCATAAGCATAAAGTAGCCGAGGAAGAAAAAGAGAATTGTTGCTGAAAGGTGCTTCTGAAGAACAACAAGCACACAGTAAAGTCCGATTACCGCCGCAAGAGCAACGCAACAGCTGAAGGGTGTTCTTGTAAGGCTGAAGAGCTTTGTTTCAAGCTCTGCATAGCCGTCAGCCTTCGGATTGAAGGCGCTGACCTTCCCCTTCGGTGCACGAAGTCCCGCACGCATTGCCGTCATCATATATGAAAGCACGATAATCATTGTCAGCTTTGCAAACTCAGAGGGCTGAATTGAGATACCGATATTCAGCCATCGGCCTGTTTCTGCACCTGTAATTTTTGCAATAACAATTGTCAGAAGCATAACTGCTATTGTGCCGTAAAAAGCAACCCAGGCAAGTCTGCCGTTTAGTATTCTGTAATCAAGCTTACTTACAATAATCATCATAACAATGCCGATTGCAGAGGTAAAAATCTGGTCAAAGAAAATTGCATTTGGACTGCCTTCGTAGTATGCAGAGTAAGCATAGCTTGCCGAATACATCATAATAAGGCCGAAGGTGAACAGTATAAGAACAAGAGAGGCAAAAACCACGTCAAATGCTCCGTGCTGAAAAAAGTTTGTGTTTTGATCAAGGAAGATACGGGTCTTCGATGAAGCTGTACGAATCTTTTTTCCTAATGAGTTGAACATGATTATGCCTCCGAAATGATTACTTATTGAGAGTTAAATACATAATTGCCACGCCGATAGCACATCCGATTGTGCTTACTGTTGTGAACACGGCAACAATTTTGTTTTCGTTCCAGCCACACATTTCAAAGTGGTGGTGGATAGGTGCCATTTTGAACACCTTTTTCTTTCTTATTTTGATTGAGCCAATCTGAATTACGTCTGACATAGCTTCAATTACATAAACAATACCTACAGGTAAAAGGATAATGGGACACTCAAGTGCATAGGCAGCGGCAACAACAAGACCGCCGAGGAACATTGAGCCTGTGTCACCCATCATTACCTTTGCAGGGTAGCGGTTCCACACAACATAGCCTGCACAGCCGCCTGCAAGAGCAGCACCGAGAATACCGATTGAAGTGTTCTGCTGAAGAAGTGCCATAACTGAAAAGGCAACGCCCACAGGAATTGTTACGCTTCCGCAAAGACCGTCAATACCGTCTGTAAAGTTAACTGCGTTGATTGCACCGTAGGTTACACACACACCGAAGAAGCAGAAGAAAATGATGCCTACAACTGAGGTGAATGCAACCTTTCCGTAGAAAGGAATGTACATTGAGGTGCTTTCGCTTATAACAAGTGAAGCGAGATAACCGCCGATAATAAGCACCTGAGGAATGGTCTTCTGAATTTCGGTAAGACCGAGATTTCTCTTTTTTACAACCTTGATATAGTCATCTGCAAAGCCAACAAGTGCAAAGCAGAATTCCATAAGAATACCTGCAAAAAGTCTTGTCATCTGCTGGTTGCGGGTTACATCAAGCTCAGAGAAAGCTGAAAGATTTCCAAGCTTGCATGAAAGAAGTGCGACAACGGTTGCAACGAGTATGCCAAGCATAAACATAAAGC
>JAZRJR010000069.1:0-3085 GCA_045645885.1 Acutalibacteraceae bacterium
GTTGCGTTAATACCGCTTCTTTCAAGTATTTTTATAAAGCTTTCCATTCTGTCCTTACTGCTTTTTCTGTATGAGCGCTCCTTGACAGAGTTGACGGGAATAAGGTTCACATGACAAAGCATGCCTTTAAGCTTTGAAGCAAGCTCCTTTGCACATTCATCGGAGTCGTTGACTCCGCTTATCATAGCATATTCAAATGAAATTCTTCTGTTTGTTGCTCTGATATAATCCTTACAGGCTTTCAGAAGCTCATCTATATTCCATCTGTCGTTGACAGGCATGGTGTTACTTCGAATGTTATCGTTAGGTGCGTGAAGGGAAATTGAAAGAGTAAGTTGAAGCTTTTCTTTCATAAGTCTGTAAATTCCGCTGACAACACCGCAGGTTGAAAGTGAGATATTGCGCATACCGATGTTCAGACCGTTTTCATCAGAAATCATTGAAAGAAATCGTATAACATTATCGTAGTTATCGAGCGGCTCACCAACACCCATCATAACAATATGTGAAATTCTGATGCCAAGGTCTTTCTGCGCCTTATAAATCTGTGATAAGATTTCGCCTGTTGAAAGGTTCCTTATAAACCCTGCAATACCTGATGCGCAGAATTTACACCCCATTTTACAGCCGACCTGACTTGAAACACAAATTGTATAGCCGTATTTGTACTTCATAACTACGGACTCTATGAGTTCACCGTCGTTGAGTCTGAATAAATACTTAACTGTATCATCATACACTGAAACTAACTTTTTTTCAATAGAACAATTGTAAATATCATAATTATTTTTCAGTTTTTCACGGAGAGCTTTTGATATGTTAGTCATTTCATCAAAAGTTTCGGCACCGTGTTTATGTAACCATGAGTAAATCTGTGTTGCTTTGAAGCCTTTTTCACCGATTAAAAGCATTTCTTCTTTTAATTCCGATAAGGTCATTGATTTTATATCTTTGTTCACTTTTATTCTGTCCTTTCAAAAAGTGCTATGAAAAAACCGTCAGTTTCGTTTTTATGAGGCATAAGGGTTATGAAATATTCGTCTGTAATTTCGGGAAGCGGTTTTATTGAAACAAAGTTTTTATGTTCTTTCAGAAACTTACTGCATACATCTTCGTTTTCAGCTTTTGAAAGAGTGCATGTGGAATAAAGCAGCAAACCGCCTTTTTTTACATACCTTGCACCGTTTTTCAGAATCGGATACTGTAGTTTTTCAATTTCTTTTGCTTCCGATTCGGATTTATATTTTATCTCAGGCTTTTTACCGATTATTCCAAAGCCCGAACAAGGAACATCACATAAAACTCTGTCTGCTGAGCCGAGTTCATCGTTAAAAACCGAAGCGTCACCCTGGATGGCTTTAATATTGTCAAGATTAAGCCTTTCAGCTCCTTTTCTTATTAAACCGACTCTGTTTGCATAAATATCAAAAGCGAGTATTTCGCCTGTTTTTCCTGCATACTGCGAAGCGGTAAATGCTTTCCCGCCGGGAGCTGAACAAAGATCAAACACTCTGTCCCCTTCTCTAATTCTGAGAGCTTTCACAGAGAGCTGGCATGCAAGATCCTGCACATGAAAAAGACCATTCTTAAAAGCTTTGATTTTTTCAATATCTGTGCCGCTGAACCTGATTTTAAGAGCTGAATCAACATATGTTTTTTCGGCATCAATACCATCTTCGGAAAGAAGCTTTATAAGTGTGTCACTGTCCGTTTTATCTGTGTTTACTCTGATATAAATTTCCGAAGCACCGAGAGAGCTTTCAAGAAAAGCTTCTGTGTCCTCTTTGCCGTATTCTGCGAGCCATTTTTTTACAAGCCAATTGCTGCATGAGTATTTAATGCTCAAATATTCTGAGTAATCGGCTTTTTCAGGAAGGCACAAACCGTTAGTGCTTATTTTTCGTAAAACTGCATTTATAAGACCGCTTGCAAATTGTAGTGAGTTCTTCTTTGAAAGCTTTATAGACTCATTTACCGCTGCGGAAGAAGGTACTTTTTCCATAAACAGAAGCTGATAAGCTCCTAATCTCATAATAGTGAGCACCTCAGGCTTCAGCTTTTTAATCGGTTTTGAGAGATAAAGTGCCAAATTATAGTCGAGAGTCAGTTGTCTTTCAATAACTCCGTAAAATAAAGCAGACACAAAAGATTTATCTCTTGTGTCAAGCTCACTTCCTGACAAAAATGCGTCAAGAGTAATGTTTGAATATGAACTGTCTTTCTGAAGTTTACAAAGTGCGTTAAACGCAATCTGTCTTGCATCGGGCATTAAGTCAGTTCCTCCTGTTTCTTGTTCTTAAAATAAGTCGTAAAAGTGACATAATTGAAACTAAAAGCGCAGCAACATAAGTCATTGCAGCAGCTGAAAGCACTTGCTTGGCCTTGCCTGTTTCAATTTCGTCAAGCATTCCTGTTTCTGTAATTACGCTTAAAGCTCTTTTGCTGGCATTGAATTCAATTGGCAGAGTTACAAGCTGAAAAACAGTAACACTTGCAAAAAGTATGATACCAATATCAATAAGCATTCCGAAGCCAAGAAAATATCCGAAAATTGCGATGGCAAATCCAAGACTTGAACCGATGTTTGCAACGGGTAAAATTGCATTGCGGACTTTTATGGGTGCGTAATTCTGAGCGTGCTGAGCAGCGTGACCTGCTTCGTGACATGCAATGCCTACAGAGGCAATCGAACGGCCTGAAAAAACCTCGGGTGAAAGTCTGATAACATTTGACCTTGGGTCATAATGGTCGCTGAGTCTGCCTTGTGTCTGATGAATCTGCACATTTGTTATACCGTAATATGAAAGCACTTTTGCTGCAGCTTCGGCGCCTGAAAGTCCACGTGAATTGAGAAAATGTGACATTTTAGCATATGTGCTTTTAACCTTCCATTGCGCGATACCTGATATTATAAGAGCAGGTACAACAAGAATCAGATAGTAATAATCATACCAGATCATTTATTCACTTCCTAAAAATAATTATTGGCCTAAAACTGTTCCTTTGTTCAGCTGATAACCGTTAAGGAAGGATGCAGCATCCATTCTTTTTTTGCCTTCAAGCTGAATAAGAGTAAGTTCAATGC
>JAZRJR010000070.1:0-27118 GCA_045645885.1 Acutalibacteraceae bacterium
ACCTATCGAGTATGACAAAGAAATGAGAGAATACACAAAAAAAGGTGTTGAGCGCAAATTCCCCTATTGCGATTATCAGTTCATTCCGAAGTCACCATGGAATTACGGTTTTGCTGACGCAAGCTTTGAAATATGCCGTAACGATTTAAGCGACATTCCTTTCTCACAGGAAAAGCCTGCCGTTATTGTGAAGGCAAATATGCAAAAGATTGACTGGGGTCTTAAAGTCCCTTACAGAAGCATCTGCAGAAAGACACCTAAATCAAGAAAACCTCTTTCCGATGTGCAGAAAATCCACCTTATTCCCTATGGCTCGGCAAGGCTCAGAATCACTGAAATGCCCGTTCTGAAATAAGAATAGTTTACCCTCTGATATTTGCAGATAAAACTGTAAGAGTCAGAGGGTTAATTATATTAAAAGTAATTATAAAATGCTGTCACGGTGCAAATTGTGTTGATTTTTAAACGACTATGTAGTATACTGAAACACAGGTTACACAATATCATGAGGTGATAAATATGAAGATATTTAAAAGGATTGTTTCAGTTGTTCTGGTTTCGTGCATTCTGATGCTTTCATTCATTATGGCTGCAGGTGCAATAAGTAACAGAAAAGAGGCTCTTCCCCTTTCAGCAGGACTTGAAGCTCTCCGTGATCAGTTCAATTATGATGTAGGTGCAGAGAGCAACGGATATGCACTCGACTATTGTTACTATTCTCCTGCAGGGATAAATGACACCAACAAGTATCCCATTGTTATCTATGTTCACGGCATCGGCCACGGTACATATGTCGGCTCACAGCTTGACGACAGCACTATGCCCACCTGGGCTTCAGCTGAGCTTCAGGCTAAATGGAAGGATGCAGGCGGAGCTTATATTATTCTGCCGAGATGTCCTGAAGATAAAGATCAGTTCTGGAGCAAGTCTTTCATTGAACCCTTGCGTGCACTCATTGATTCATTCATTGAAAAGCACGGTGAAAATGTTGACACAACAAGAATTTTCATCGGTGGTTCTTCAGCAGGCGGTGAAATGGCCTGGGATATGGCAATTGCATACCCTGAATATTTTGCGGGAATTTATCCTCTTGCTTCAACAGGAACAAGAACAATTGCAGACATTCAGAAAACTAAGGATGTTGCAATCTGGGTTTTTGCAAGCAAGCTTGATCCCCTTGTAAACTATTCCACCAGCGTTCTTCCCCAATGGGAAAAAATCTGTGAATATAACGCAAAACCTCACAATTGCCGTTTGTCCGCTTTCGGTGAGGTTCTGAATCCTGACGGTACAAAAGGCGATTCAAACCACCGTCTCTATACAACAATCATGTATGACTTCTTCACGGTTAACGGTGAAATATATCCCAATGTTACCACAGTAAACGGTAACGGTTATCCTGTGTTGTTCAAAAATTCAAACGGCATTATTTCATGGATGAGTGACAAACACTCTGAGTTCAGAGGCAACCCGGACAGACCTGAAATCAGCTCACCGTTAAACATTGTTGAAGCATTTATAATTCCTATAAGAAACTTCTTTATGAAGATGTTAAACATCATTCAGAGATTTCTCGGTTTCGTTTAAACCGTTTTTAAAACATAAAATCAGGAGCAGATATGAAAAAAGTAATTGTTGTATCGAAAACTCATCTTGACCTCGGCTTTACAGACTATGCGGAAAATATCAGGCGTAAGTATATTGATACTTTTATCCCTGAGGCTATTGATCTTGCCGAAAAGGTTAACACTGAAAACAAAAAGTATTTTGTCTGGACAACCGGCTCATGGATTATAAAAGAAGCTCTTCAGGATGAATTCTGCAAAGAAAAGCTTACAAAGGCTCTGAGAGACGGAAATATTGTTCCCCATGCTATGCCTTTCACCACTCACACCGAGCTTCTTGATTCTGATACTCTCGATTTTGGTCTTTCTTTGGTTGACAGCCTTGATAAGCTGAGAGGCAGAAAGACCGTTTCAGCAAAAATGACCGATGTTCCCGGTCACACAAAGTCGCTCGTACCGTTTCTTGCAAAGCACGGAATCAAGCTTCTTCATATCGGTGTTAACGGTGCTTCTGCACTTGTTGATGTTCCGCCCTGCTTTCTCTGGAAAAACGGTGACAGCGAGGTTGTTGTAATTTATTCAGGAGCATACGGCGGTGCATTTCAGAGTGACCTTGTGGAAGAAATTCTTTATTTCGACCACACACTTGACAATCACGGTGCACCCTCACCCGAAAAAGTTCTCTCTCATTTTGAAGATATTCAGAAAGAATATCCCGGATATGAAATCACTGCAGGCACTATTGACGACTTTGCCGATGTTATATGGGAGGTGCGTGATAAGCTTCCCATATTCGAAGGTGAAATGGGTGACAGCTGGATTCACGGTGCAGGCACTGACCCCTTCAAATCAGCTTGTCTTCGCACCTTTATGAAGCTTAAAGAAAAGTGGCTTTCTGACGGCGGTATGAAACGCACAAGTGACGAATACAGAAACTTCTCAGACGCTCTTCTTTGCATTGCTGAGCATACCTGCGGTATGGACTCAAAGATATATTTTTCAGACTACGGTCATTATCTTAAGAAGGATTTTATCAAAGCAAGAAAAAAAGACAAGGTCAGCTTCCGTCACCTTTTCTCAGATTTGCCTCAGAGCATACTGCCGCTTATCAGTCTTTATGACGGCAGAAGAAAAAGAGGCTATTACAGCGTAATCGAAAAAAGCTGGGCTGAGCAAAGAGCATATGTTGACAAAGCCTTATCGGCACTTTCAGCTGAGCATAAGGCTGAAGCTGAAAAAGAAATTTCTGCCCTCATTCCTGAAAAGCCTGAAGAAATCACGGATAACGGAATCAGAGCCGTTTCTCTTGGTGACTTTGAGCTTGAAATCAACGAAAAAGGCGGTATCGGCTCATTCTCATATAAAGGCAATGAAATCATCAGACGGAACAATGAAGCGCTTATTACATACCGTTCTTTCAGCAATAAGGACTATGACTACTGGCTTTCACATTATTCACGTGATCTTCACGAAACGGCTGTCTGGGCTCTCGGTGACTTTGCAAGACCAAACCTGATAATTTTTGAAGGCAAGTATCCCTCAGGCAGATTTGACTACAGAATCAGGGAGGTTTTTGCTGAAGACAGCAGAATAACCGTAAACCTTATCTGTAATGAAGAGCTGTGCAACAAGCTCGGTGCTCCAAGACTTGTTCAGGCAGTTTACGCACTTACAGAAGACGGACTCGATATCGATGTAAGCTGGTTTGACAAGGATGCAAACAGACTCACCGAAGCAATTTATCTGAATCTTTTCCCGAACACAGATGATATTGAACTCATAAAGCTTGGCAAAAAGGTAAAGCCCCAGGAGGTTACACTTAACGGCAGCCGAAATCTTCATGGAGTTCAGAAGGTAAGCTTCGAAGGCTGTGAAATCACAAATGTGCACTCTCCTCTTGTTTCTTTCGGCAGAGGTAAAATTCTTGAATTTGACAACAAATTTGAAAGTGTCAGAAAAGACGGTATAAGCTTTGTGCTTCAGAACAATGTGTGGGGAACAAACTTCCCGCTTTGGTATGAAGACAACGCAAAATTCACCTTTAAAATCACAGTTAACTAATTTAAATCCCTCTGGCTGCAGAGGGATTTTTGCATTGCAAGTCTACTTAAAGTAGGTTGAATTCTTTTTTCAATACAGCTATAATGGATTTAACAAATAAAAGGAGTAAGCAGAATGAACACATATATAACCGGAGCGACAATCAAAAGGCTTCGTGAGATGAAAGATCTCACTCAACAGCAGTTAGCCGAAGAAATCGGTGTAAGCAGTAAAGCAATTTCAAAATGGGAGACTGCAAAGGGACTTCCCGACATTTCACTTATTGAACCGCTCAGCAAGGCTCTTGGAGTTTCTGTAATGGAGCTTATGTCAGGCGAAACAGTTATAAACAAAAACACTTCGTCAAATATTCTTTTTTCAAAGTTTTATGTCTGCCCACTTTGCGGCAACATTATTCATACAACAGGAGAAGCTGTCATAAGCTGCTGCGGCATTGCTCTTCCGCCACTTGAGGCTGAAGAAATCGATAAAGACCACAGCATTACTATCGAAAAGGTTGAAGACGAAAAATTCTTTACTGTTCACCACGAAATGAGCAAAAAGCACTTTATTTCCTTTCTTGCTTATGTCACGACTGACAGAGTTCAGTTCGTAAAATTCTATCCTGAGGGCAACGCAGAAACAAGACTTCAGCTTCGGGGAAGAGGTTTTGTTTATATCTGTTGCAACAGGCACGGACTTATGAAAATGAAGGTGTGAAATTTAAATATATTTTTTCAGTTGAAACTTTTCAGACCAGATGATATAATAGTGTAAAAGTTTGATTAAGGAGAAAAATATGGCTAAAACAAAATCGGCAAGTCCCTCAGGACTTACTATGAAGCACAAAATCGGATACGGTCTCGGTGATGCCGGAGGCTGTATGACCTTTGCAATTATGGGCAGTACCTTTTCCATGTACTGCACCGATGCGCTAAAAATTGACACAGCCTTACTCGCAATTCTTCTTGCAGTGTGGAATGTGTGGGACTTTATCAACGACCCTATTATGGGCGCATTTATGGATAAGGCCTTTGCAAAAAAGCACAACCCTAAAGGCAAGTTCCGTCCCTGGCTTTTAAGAAGCGCTCCCCTTCTCTGTGTCAGCTTTATTGCCCTCTGGTCAGTACCCTCACTTTTTGAAGGTCTTTCACTTGTATGCGTTCTCTTCGGACTTAAGATTCTCTATGAAGGCGCATACACAATGTTCAATATTCCTATGGGTTCTCTTCTTTCAGCTATGGCTGATAACGACAAGGACAGAGCTACCCTTTCATCAGCAAGAGGCTTCGGCTCAGCAGTAGGTAACGCAATTCCTGTTATGCTTATGCCTATGCTCATCAAAAAATTCGGTCAGACAAACTCAACAGGTTACGCAGTCGGTGCGTGTATCTGTGCCCTTATCGGCTTTGCAATGTGTCTCGGTCACTATGCCATGACAGAAGAAAGAACCGTTTCAGAAGCTCCCGGTGCTGAGCAGCAGAATATTAAGATTTCTGACATTCTCAACGTTTTCCGTGTGAACAGACCCTTCCTTGCACTTTGCATTCACGGTCTTTGCATCTGCATGATGCAATATGTAAGCAACACTCTTACAAACTATATGTTCTCTATCGTTTATGATGACCTTGCACTTGTAACCTACGGTTCAATTGCATCTGCACCCTTTATGATGATTACACTTCTCGGCGGTCCGTATCTTGCTAAAAAGTTTGGTCTTGAAAAGTTCATCCGTATAGGTCTTCTTGCAGGCTCAGTTATGTACATAGGTCTGTTCGCCCTTCATATGGTAACAGCTGTCAACCCGTATGTTCACATCATTATCAGCAACTGTGCTCTCGGTCTTGCAAGTATGTCAATTTATATGCAGTGGGGTCTTGTAAGTGAAGCAATTGACTACAACGAAATGATTACAGGCAAAAGAACAGAAGGCTCCATTTACGGCACATTCAACCTTTCACGCCGTGTAGGTCAGACTGTTGGTAACTCAGCAGCAATTTTCCTTCTCGGTGTTATCGGATATGACGCTGAGCTTAAAATTCAGTCAGCAACTACTGTTTCAGGCATAAAGGTGCTTTGCGTTCTTCTCCCCGGTATTTTTGTGCTTGGCTCATGGGCAGCCTTCAAATTCCTCTGGAATATGGATAAGGAAACAAGAAACAAGATTGATGAGTTCAAAAAGGCTCAGAAGGAGCAGTAAAAATGAACACTGTTATTTCAACCAAGTGTGGGAAAATCAAAGGCACCGCCTCAGACGGAATTATCTCCTTCAAGGGTATACGTTATGCCTCTGCAGAAAGATGGACCTATCCCGTTATGACAGAAAAGTGGGAGGGTGTTTATGATGCAACTGCCTACGGCAACTGCTCATATCAGCCGAGAGCTTTTTATAACGAAGAGGAAAATCCCGGTAAGATTTTCTATTACAATGAATTCCGCAAGGGTGAAACCTACACCTATGACGAGGATTGTCTTTTCCTTAACATATGGACACCAGAAAGTGCTTCAGATACGAGCAAATTGCCTGTTTTAGTATATATTCACGGTGGTGGCTTTACGGGTGGTTGCGGACACGAAAAGCACTTTGACGGCCCTGTATGGGCAAAAAAAGGCGTTGTTGCCGTTACAATCAACTACCGTCTCGGACCTATGGGCTTTGTCTGTCTCCCTGAGCTTCAGGAGGAAGCAGGTCACACAGGCAACTACGGACTTTTTGATCAGATTGCTGCACTTAAGTGGGTTAAGAAAAACATTTCTGCTTTTGGCGGTGACGGTGATAAAATCACCGTTATGGGACAGAGTGCAGGTGCAATGAGTGTTCAGCACTTATGTCAGAGCGAGCTTACCGACGGACTTTTCCGTTCTGCTGTTATGTCAAGCGGTGTGGGTATGGGCTCGTTTATGACAAGCACTCCGCAGAAAACATATACCTTCTGGGAAGAGGTTATGAAAAACACAGGTGCAAAAACTCTCGGAGAATTCCGCAATGTTTCTCCTGAATTGCTTTTCAGCGAGTGGAAAAAAGCAAAGGGAAGTATGATGAACACCTCACCTGTAAAAGATGATATTCTCATTAAAGAAAAGGCTGAGCCTAAAAAAATTCCATATATGATCGGCTCAACAAGTCACGACATTGCCCCTGCTTTACTTCATCCTATGACAAGAAAATGGGGTGCAAAAAAAGAGGCTTATGTGTGGCATTTTGAAAGAATGCTTCCCGGTGACGACAAGGGTGCATGGCACAGCAGCGACCTCTGGTACTGGTTCGGCACACTCAAAAACTGCTGGCGTCCTATGGAAGAAAAAGACTACACTCTCAGCGATGAAATGAGCTCTTACCTTTGTAATTTTGTAAAATACGGAAATCCCAATAGTGAAGAGCTTCCTTTGTGGAATAAATGTAAAGGCAGAAACAACGTTATGATTTTCGGCGACAAAGAAACCCATTCAGGAAAGCCTCCTATGGCAAAGCTTTTAAAAATTACACTCACAAATAAACCTGTAGGTGAATAAAACTTAACCCTGACCTTTCCGACGAGGAATAGTCAGGGATTTTTGTTATAATACTTTTTCAAAATTATGAGGAAAAATATTGCAAAAGCGAACATTTTTTGGTAATATCAAATTATAAAAAAACTCAGAAGAATGGAGAAATCATTATGAAAAAATTCAAGAAAACTCTTGCGCTGATTATGGCAATTGTTCTTGTGGCTCTCACAATGGCAATGCCCGTTTCGGCAGCATCGAAGGTTGACCCCTCCGAAGGACCTATGCAGCAGCTTGAAGCATATTTCTATATGTTTGTCGACAAGCTTGTTTTTGCTCTCGGAAAGGCGCTCAACCGTTTTATTCCCGGTCTTGACTGGGGTAAAACCTGGCAGAACTATGACGACTATCAGGCTCCCGAAAGCTTCTATCCCGGTGAGGCAGAATTCGACACTGCTGTTTACCCTGATGCAGAATGGAGTATGGGTTATTCCTACGGCTCTCTTCTTGAAGGTCTTGATATTCTGAACGGTGAATTCTTTATGGCAGGTGCTCTTCAGACAACAAAGGGACAGGTTCCCACCGAAATTCTTGATGACCAGGGCGTAAATGTTTATGCAATTTCTGACGGAAAAAGCGGAATTGTTGTTCAGGCTGTAATTGACGGTTACGGCTTTTCAAGAGGCGATGTTCTTAAAATCAGAGATATGCTTTCAGATTTTGCAAAGAAAAACAACATTATCAGCATCAACATTTCTACACTTCATCAGCACTCTCTCATTGATACACTTGGTATGGGCGTTGCTCTTATTCCTGCGATTTTCTGGAATCCCGGTATGAGTGTTACAGGTGCTGACAAGAGTGAATTCAAAACAGGTAAGACACAGAAATTTATGGATAACCTTTATAATGTTGTTGCAGAAACAATTACAGAAGCTGTAAACGACATGGAAGAAGGCACTCTTTACTACGGCAGCGCAGACGCAAAGGATCTTATGTATGACAAGCGCAAGCCTATTCAGTTTGACGGCGAAATTCACCGTTTCCGTTTTGACCCCAAGAATGAAGCTTCAGATGAAATCTGGGTTTGCGAAGCAGGTATTCACTGCACAAGCTTCGGTGGTGACGACACTTATATTTCATCTGATTTCCCCTACTACTTCAAGGAATATGTGAAAGAAACCACAGGCGCTGACGTTGTGTATGTTCAGGGTGCTGAGCTTGCAATCACAACAGAAAAGGATTATATCAGACCTGTAGGCACAGGTGAAAACGCAGTAGTCAGAGGCTACGGCATCGAGCTTGCCAAGAGAGTTATGGGAATCACAAACGAAATTATGCTTGACCCCGTACTCAACATCAAGCTTTCTGAGGTTGCAATCAAGGCTGACAACCCCATTCATATTCTCGCAGTAAGAGAAGCTATCATCGATTCTGTTGTTGCAAAAGACGGACTTGATTTTATGGTTATCACAGAAATCGGTTATATGGAGCTTGGCAACAAGGTCGGTATCGCTATGATTCCCGGTGAAATTTCACCTGAAATTCTTTGGGGCGGTGTAACTTCAAAGGATCAGAGCTGGACCAAGACAAGCTGGGATTACGCACCTATGAAGGATACTGCAAAGGTTGATAAGCTTCTTTGCTTCGGTCTTAACAACGACCAGGTAGGCTATATTCTTCCCGACAACGACTTCCGTTCAATGTTTACAGAAAACGAAGAAATCAACGCTTGTTCACTCAAGTCAGGCTCAATTATTACATCAGCTTTTGAGAGTCTTGTTTCAAGTGTTAAATAAAGGAGAGAATAATCAAATGAAATTTTTACTTGCTATACGCTATGTAATGGTGCTTCCCCTGCTTATTCTCACACTTATTACAACTCCTGCTGCTTCTTCAACAGACACAGCAGAGCTTATCGGTACAGATACCTTTGTTGCTGACCAGGCTTTCGTTATGGGTCAGGGTATCACAACAGACGGTGAATATTACTACACAAGCGGCTCACTTGCTGCTATTAATACAACTGCACTTGCAAAATTCTCAGTTGACGATATGTCAATGGTAAAGGCTCGTCTCAATCCCCTTCCTGATATTTGCGAAAAGAGAGGCAATAACCACATCGGCGGAATCAGCTACTACAACGGAAAAATTTATGCTTCTGTTGAAGGCGGTGACACTCAGTGGGCGTGCATTGTAGTTTTTGATGCAGACACTCTTAAGCCCACAGGTGAAATCTACGATTTACCCAACGAAAAATATGAAGACGGTGTACCCTGGTGTGCAGTTGACCCCGACACAGGTTATCTCTACGCTTCTATGTGGGACGATGCAAAGACAATTTATGTTTACGATGTAAATAGCGCTATGGCTCCCGTTAAGGAGCTGAGGCTCACAGGTCTTGGCATAATCGACCGTATTCAGGGCGGTGAATTCCTTGACGGCACACTTTATCTTTCACACGATATCAAGCACAACGGCAACTTCAAGAGAATTGAAAGTGTAAACGTTGAAACAGGCGAAGTTAAGGTTGTTGCTGAAAGAAATGTGGGCTCCGACAATGTTGAAGCTGAGGGTATGACCTTCACAAAGACAGCAGACGGTGCAGTAATGCACGTGCTTGATTACAACAAGCTTATCGGTGTATTTGTGCATCATTACAATGTGAATTTCTGAATATAAAGTGAGGGACTATCCACAAAGGATAGTCCCCCTTATTTTTTACCATCTGTTTTCAACATATTCGCAGAATGCAAACAGGTCTTTAATTTCAAGCACAGTTCCGTCATCAAGAACTACATTACCGTTCCACTTGCCGTAAATCTGATTGCAGTTCATTCTTGCTATAGGCCCTAAGTTAAGGTCGCTCTTGTTATTGAATGAGGGTGTCATTGTAAGATTGAATCTTCCGTCTTCGGAAATAATTTTCCACTCTTCCATAAATCTGTCCTTGGGGAATTTTTCAACATCAACTGCACCGATCTTATGTACCTTTCCGTCATAGAAAAGACAGGTTTCAGTAGCATTGCTTTCGTCACCGATTGCCCAGGTAATTTCAAAACCGAAGATATGGTCATCTCCCTTTTCATCTTTAAGGTGAGTTGCACCGCTGCCCCAGTACCACACCATCTTTCTCGGTGTATTCACCTTGCCCCAGTCAAGTGAGCAGAAGGCTGTTTCCTTAGAGAATTCATAGGTAAAATCACCAAAACGGAAAGTACCGCCTGTGGGCATACAGTTCTGCTTAGTTGTCATAAAATACTTGGTGTTGTCACCCTCAAAAGGAAGAACTGTGGTAATGTTTTCAAGTCCGTCGGGAATATCCATGCTGAGATTACATTCAAGAACCTTTCCCTGACTCATCATTGAAAAGAAAACAGTTCTTTCGTTTTCCATGGTGTTGAAATCAAATCTTGTTTTGCCTGCCTTACCGGTAAATCTTCCGGGAACATCAACTTTATTAAGCGGAAGACACTTCTTTCCACCCACAAAAATCTGAAAACCGTCTGCGTGTACCTCACCTGTGTGAAGGTCAATAAGACGAAGTCCCATAAAGCCACCGATACCAACATTGGCAAAGGACACGAGAAGCTGCTTCACGCCGTCGGTTACGGTATAATAATCCCACTCCTTACAGCTGATAAGACGTTCCCTTTTAACGAGCTTTCTGTCATATTCAAAAACGTTGTGTCTTGCCCAGCCTCTTGCATTAAGAGTACCATCTTTATTTAAAAGCGGTGTGGGCTCTGTGTATTCAATCTGCTTTGATTTTTCTTTCCAATCCTTAAAGGGCACATAGGTGCGGGGAAGTTCGTTTGACATTGTTGTTTTCTCCTTTACTTTTCTATATACTTCTTATAATCCTCATAAAGCTTTGCAGAATCGGGATGACCTGCAAATGAGGGTGAATCTGACGGATTCATTATGCCGAGATACTGATAGCTGAGAATTTTATCGCAGTAAGGTGCAGCATTTTTCAGCTGTCTTTCAATACGTTCGAACTTTGCGGGAACAAGTGCACTTTTATAAACCATACCCTCAAAGTCGAAAAGCTCTATATCTGCCCAAAGCTGAGCTCTGCCTGCTTTGTCGTGTGCTTTTTTCAGGCGTTCAAAAATTTTCTCTGTTCTCTGCACCTTTGTTTTCTTTACACCGACCTCATCCTGATATGCAATAAAGTCAACATCAAGCGCTTCAAGTGTTTTCACATAACTACCGTTTGCAAGGGCGAGATTTGTACCGTAAGGAGCGATAAGGGTTTTCTTCTGAGGTGTAAGAAGATGACACTCCTTTACGCAGAGATTCACATAGTTTACAAAATCCTTTGAGAATTTAAGAATAATGCAGGTTTCGTCAGGGAAATACCAGCCGTAAAAGCTTTCGTGGTGGCCGTAAAGAGCAGTAAGCTCTTCCATTGCTCTGAAAGAACGGTCAATTACTTCTTTGCTTTTTATATTCTGACCTGCCTTTGTCCAGTCACCGTAAAAACCATTTCCAAGGAAAACTTTTACATTACACTTGTCTGCTTCGTCAAGAATTTCTTCAATAGGATCTTCGCAAGGCATTTCGTGAGAAGGAAAAACATTTGACTTGAAATAGCATTTATCATAAAGAGCGGTAGCCATTACCACAATGTATTCCATCTGAAGAGCGGAGATTTCACGGATTTTCTGACGCCAGTTTTCACCCGTGAATTTTTCCAAAGCAGGGTTCCAGTATTTCCCCTCGGCAGTATTATGGTGGCGGAATTCAAAAAAAGTGCCGTCAATTTTTCTGTTCATCTTCAATTCTCCTTTTTCTCTGTTTTCAGTTTATAAACCGATACTCCGAATACACTGAGTATAATAATCACTATACCGAGAAGCTGAACTGCCGTAAAGCTCTCATTCAGAACAAGTATACCTAAAACCACGGATAAGCACGAGGTAAGGTTTGAAAAAATAAGTGTGTGTCCGATGCTGAGATGGTTGAGTGCATAGTTGATAAGTGTGAAAGCACCAACTGAAGAAATGATTGCAAGATAGAGTGTGCAGAACCAGAATGAGCCTGACTTCATGGGTTCTATCCAAAGCTCCGGGTCGCACTTCGTTTCAACAAGAGCTATAACCGTAAAGCAGATGCTTCCGAGTCCCGTCATAACATAGGTGCGTTCAAAGGCTGAAAACTCCCCCGAAATGCTTCTGCTAAGCATTGAAAAGGTTGTTGTTGCAATAACGGATATCATAAGCAGTATGAAGCCTGATGTAGAAAATTCACCCATACCGCCCGTTGTTATGAGAGCGACACCGATTACTGAAAGCACGGTGCATATAACCTGAAAAGCACTGCATTTTTCCTTAAGAAAAACTGCACCGAGAATAATTCCTGCAACAGGAACAAGACCGATAATAACCCCTGAAAAAGAAGCGGTTGTAAGTCTTATACCCTCAGCCTCGCAGACAAAGTAAAGACAAGGCTGAACAAGGCCCATAAGCAGAAGCTTTTTCACCGGCTTTCCTTTTACGGAAACCTTTGCTTTACCTGTTATAACAAAGAGGCTGAGTACAAGAAAGGCTATCAGAAAACGCACAGCCAGCAGCATATTAGGCATAGCTATATCAAAGCCTATTTTTGAAAAAAGAAAGCTGAACCCGTAAATGCTGTATCCGAGAAGACAGCAGAGAGTTGCTTTTAAGGTTTTGCTCATTGAGAAAATTCTCCTTTTTGATAAATCTTCTGCTATTGTAACATGAAAGGCAGTTTTTTTCAATGTAAAAAACAAAAACACACCTCTGAGAAGTGTGTTTTATTATTTTAATCAAAGCTCTGCTTCGAAGATACCTATGCTTTCTCTGCCTGTAAGATTATTTGAAACATTGCGTGCATTGAAATAAAGACGGAGCTTTCCTTCGTAATATGTCAGACAGCACGCATATACATACTGTGCCATCCAGTTGCTTTTTCCGCACTTCTGAGGCACAAGGAAATGACGGACATAGCTGAAGTTTTCACCGTCATCGGATTTAAGAAGCATAATTGCAGAATGGCTTTTGCCGTTTTCTTCGTAAATTCCGTTCTGAAGGCCTATGTAACAATCCTTAAGCTCGTACACCTTTAAGCAGCCCGAACACAAATTAAGGTGCTTTATGCTCTTGTCAGGACTGATTATAGGTGAGGTACGGGAAGCATAAGCTTTTGTTATCTCTTTGCTTTCAGCGAAGTTGATGTGAGTAGGCTCACAGAAGCCGCAATCCTTAATGAAGGTCTGACCGCAGGAGTAGTAAAGACGGTAATTCTCCCCTCTTTTTATGAGGAATGGATTGGAAAGCGCTGAGCCATGGCTGTCCTCTTCAAAGCTTCTTGTTTTGCCAAGAACAAGATAAGGCTCTGTCCAGTTTATAAGATCAGTTGATTCCACGCAGTATATTTCACTTTTCCATTTTACACCGATGAGTGAAAGTGCATTAAGAATTACAGGTCTTGTTCTTTCGTAAAAGAGATAATACCTTCCGTCAATGTAATTTATATCAGGACGCATTGCTCTTTGCACGATTCTTTTTACTCTTTTAAAATTGATTCCGTCATTGCTTTCATAGTGGTATACACCAAAAAAAGTATGGCAGAAAAGGTGCCATTTTTTGTCGTGACACATATCAGGTGTAAGCACACTGGGGTCAGCAACCACAAAGCTTTCGGCAGGATTTTTGATTATCGGATTATTTTCATAAAGTGAAAACGCAGCATTATTGAATTGTTCAAAGGTTATATTTTTCATAACTTCACCGCCATCTTGTAAGGGTTGCAGATTTAACCTGCAACCCTTTTTAGGTTATTATTCGTACTGAGGAAGCCAATCTTTATGCGCTTCAAGAAGCTCATCCACCATTGCATAAATGTCCTTGATATTCAGTTCTGCACCTGTGTGAGGATCCATCATTGCCGCATTGTAGATATATCTCTTCTCGAGGGTTGCGGCAGCTTCAATTGTAAGAAGCTGAGCATAGATATTGCTTGAGTTCATAGCCGCAAGCTGAGTGGGAAGTTTACCGACTTTACAGGGAGTGATACCACTTCCGTCAACAAGGCAAGGCACTTCAACGCAGGCTTCATCGGGAAGGTTTTCAATAAGGCCGTTATTGAGCACGTTACCGCCGATTTTGTAAGGATTGCCTGTAACAATAGCTTCCATAATGTATGAAGCATATTCCTGTGAACGCTCGTGAGTGATTTCACCGTTCTGCAGAATTTCATCCTTCTGCTTTGCCCAGCCTTCAATCTGATTCACACAACGTCTGGGATATTCGTCAAGAGGAATATTGAACTCTTCAATCATTTCGGGATACTTGCTTTTTATGTAGAAGGGATTGTATTCAGCGTTATGCTCACTACTTTCTGTGCAGTAGTAGCCAAGCTTATCGATATAGTCATAACGCACCATATCGCCGTGCTTTTCATTTGCATTCTTTTCCTTGGCACGTTTTCTGATTTCGGGATAAAGGTCGTTGCCGTCCTTATCTCTGATATCGAGAAGCCACGCCATATGATTGATGCCGGCAATAAGCTCTCGTCTGCCTTCGATTTTGTCGTACATTTCAAGGTCGAGAAGAAGGTGGAATGAACAACCCTGAACACTATGGCAAAGACCTACTGTTTTTATTTTAGTGTATCTCTGCATATAACCTGTAAGCATAGCCATTGGATTTGAGTAGTTGAGAAGCCACGCATCGGGACAAACCTCTTCCATATCATCTGCAAAAGCCTTCATTACGGGAATTGTGCGAAGAGCACGCATAATACCGCCGATACCCATAGTGTCTGCAATTGTCTGACGAAGACCGTACTTCTTGGGAATTTCAAAGTCGATCACTGTGCAAGGCTCATAACCACCCACCTGAATTGCATTGATTACAAAATCAGCACCTCTGAGAGCTTCTTTTCGTTCAGCTTCACCGAGATAGGTTGTAATTGTTGCTTTGTTTTCATTGATATTCTTGTTAAGAGCCTTAAGAATAATTTCAGATTCCTCAAGTCTTTGTGCATCAATATCATAAAGAGCGAATTCACTTTCGCAAAGTGAGGGTGTGCACATACAGTCACCGATTACGTTTCTTGCAAAAACAGTGCTGCCTGCACCCATAAATGTAATTTTCATAATTCTTTCTCCTTTATTTTAATAAACAGATTATACTTCACAGGAAATATAAAGTCAACAAAAAAATAACGCACCGTGAAGCCTATCACGATGCGTTTTGTATGCAATTAGAAAATGCTATTACTGCTCTACAGCGTAAACGCTAACCTTCTTGCGATCCTTGCCCATACGTTCAAACTTAACCTTACCGTCGATAAGAGCGAAAAGTGAGTCGTCTGAACCTCTGCCAACGTTGTTACCGGGATGAATGTGAGTACCACGCTGCTTTACAAGGATGTTACCTGCAAGAACGAACTGACCGTCTGCACGCTTAACACCAAGTCTCTTTGATTCTGAGTCACGGCCGTTACGGGTTGAACCCATACCTTTTTTGTGAGCGAATAATTGAATGTTTATCTTAAGCATTTTGTTACACCTCCGTATTATTCTTTTAATAAAGTTTTTTCTTTACAGGTGATATATTCACTATAGTCACCTGCCAAGGCACTTACATGAAGCTTTAATCCTTCAAGCACAACTTTTGTTTCATTACGGTTACTTCCGGTCATAAACCTGAAATATCCGTCTGAAATGCTGATATCAGCCTTATCACCGATTACATCGGTAATAGTGTTAACTGCCATATATGCCACCGATGAAACTGATGCACAGACTATATCTGAGCCTTCTTCGGCATAGCCGCTATGACCGTCAATTTCAAAGCCGCAGAGAATCTCGCCTCGTTTGTAAAAGGTTGCCTTAATCATGACTTAAGCGTTGATTGCTGTGATTTCAACCTTAGTGTAAGGCTGTCTGTGACCCATCTTACGCTTAGCATTCTTCTTGGGCTTGTAAGTAAATACTGTTACCTTCTTAGCCTTGCCGTTCTTGATTGCCTTAGCTGTTACTGTTGCATTAGCTGCATCAGCGCCAACCTTGATACCGTCATCAGTACCAACAGCGAGAACGTTGTCGAATGTGATTTCGGAGTCTGCTTCAACGTCAAGCTTTTCGATGTAGAGAGTGTCGCCTGCTTCTACCTTATACTGCTTGCCGCCTGTTACGATAATTGCGTACATTTTTCTTACCTTCCTTTATTATGGACTCGCTATCTTAAGGCGGATTAAAAATCACTTGTGGCATAACAAAATACGCCGCCTTCAATATGCGGTACTTCGGAGTATATCATAAAACATTACTCTTGTCAATAAAAATATTGGAATTTTTTCAGATTTTTTCTACATTATAAATTACCGCCGAGCCGTCATATCTGACTATCCTCGCTTTATTATAGGGATTGCGGAATTCCTCCCCTGCGTCGGGATTTTCTCTTGCATATCTGCAGCAGGAAAGAAGATTTTTCAGCTCGTCAACGGTATGCTCTTTTCCGTTATGAGCAACAAATCTTTTTGTAATCCCTCTTTCTTCAAGGAACGCTATATATTCTTCAAGCATTTCAATATATTCGGAAAGACTTGTTGATTCCACAAGATGTATCCACACTCCCCTTGAAGCTCCGTCGCTGTCAAAGGCTGCACCGTATTTTTCGTCATAAAGAGCAAGACTGCCCTGCGTGTGACCGGGAATAAGTCTGAGCTTTACCTCTCTGCCTCCGAGATCAATACAGGGTGTGCCGTCAATAAACTTCGGCAAGGGATAATCTTTACTCACCCATTCTTCGGCAAACTCATCAAATCCCTCGCTGTTTTTGTGCACGGTAAGAGTATTATTCATAACAAACATTCTGAGAACCGGTTCACAAGTATTAAGGAGGAAAACATCTTTGTCAATTGAATGGATATAACAGTCATCCAGCTGACACACGCCCATTATGTGATCATGGTGACCGTGAGAGCAGATGCACATAAGGGGCTTGTCGGTTATTTCGCCAATGATTTTTTTAAGGTCGATAATTCCAAAGCCGCAGTCAAAAAGAAGTGCCTTTTCTTCACCCACAAAAAGATACATATACGCATCAAGACCTTCAAAGCCTTCTTCCTTGATTGAGTAGGTGTTTTCATATATTTTTCTGACTTCGTACTGTTTACTGAAATCTGTCATAAGTATCACCTCATTTTTCTTCTGTCAGATTATACATTATTATTGGAGTATTTGCAAGAAAAAATCACTGCTCTTCTGAAGCAGTGATTATCTTATTTAAAATTTTATTTAGTTGCTGCTGCTTTTGCTGCCGCCTTCTTCTGAGCGTGCTTTGTGAAGTTTGTGATAATCACGCTGCAGCCGAGGTTGAGGATAAGCGAACCGAGAAGAAGTGAGAAAATATATGTAGGAAGGTTTTCGAGCATTACATCTGACTTAACGAAAGCAACAATAAGATAGATGAAGCCGACGTTATTGAAGAAAAGAGGGATGTAAGGATGAAGAAGAATAAGAGCACCGACAACAACTACAAGAGGAATTGAAGCTGCAGTTGCATGATCAAGACCCTTACCCATGAGAAGGTGTACTGTTGCCACAACACCGCCTGCCAGAAGAAGACCTACAGTACCGCCGCAGAGAGTATGCCAGAAGCGGTCTTTATATGAAAGCTCTTCCTGCATGAAGAAAAGTGTTACTGCTGCAAAGAACGCCCAGTTTTCAACACCGAGGTGAAGATTTCCTAATTCGAAGTGAAGAAGACCTGCACCGTGAAGATACTGATAAACAACGTTCCAGATTGCAATCCATACAAACACGAGAGAAAGAACCTGCATTTTTGTTTTTGTGGGCTTGTGAAGAAGTTTGAATTTACCGTTTGTTTCGTGACTCATTTTAGATCCTCCAAAAAATATTTTTAATTTTCAAGTCCGCAGATTATTATACACGATGTTGCATTTCTGTCAACGACCAAACTACAATGTTAGTAGTTATTTAATTTTTATTTCACAAAACATACACTATCATACATTTTGTCATTTTTTGTTGTTTTCAGCACATTTTCGTGATATTTTTTATTTTGAGAACACTACTTAAAAGTATGATGTGAAAAAGAAAAAGCCGCCGCAAAAGCGACGGCTGAAGTATACAATTATTATTAAAGCTTAGCAAGGTCAACGAGATAAACTGCTGCTTCGCCTCTTGTGATTTCAGCACCGACATTGAAGCTGTTTTCAGCCATAACTCTCATCATAAGGCCGATGCCCTTGAAGAAGCCTACAAAGCCCTTCTTTGCACCGCCTGAAAGCATTGCCATAGCAACCTCAAGCATCTTAGCCTTAGCTGTGCCTGATGTTGAGCCGTTTGCACCTGTAATAGCATTGATTGCTGCGTTGAGCTGACCGCTTGTGAGAGCTTCATCAGCACCGAAGCTTGTATCTGTGAGACCGGTCATAATACCGTTTGCAACAACATATTCAATTGAAGCGTAGTACTTGTTACCTGTTGTCACGTCATCAAATCTTGTTGAAATTTCACGGTCAGGAAGAGCTTCGATAATCTTGTTAGCGATGAACTTGTGACCGTCAGCGTCGGGATGGCTGTCAATATAAGTTGCACCGTCAGTGTCAACATAAGTGTAACCGAACTTTCTTGCACCTTCAATCATAGGTCCGTTACCAACGCCCATAATGAAATCAACAATAAGGTTCACTGCCTTGCCCATATCACCTTCGGGAACTGTTGCAGGAACAGGCTCGCCAACAACACCATTGTAATCATAATACTTACCCTTGATGCCGTTATCACTCATACTTACAACCATAAGAGTTACATTGGGATTGAGAGCATAAATATCCTCAATCATAATATCCCAGTTCTTATAGAAATTTGTAAGACCGTAGTTGAGTGTTTCGGGAAGAGTCTTAATAAGTTCGGGAAGAATGCCGATATAGTGAGCAATTTCGAGAAGCTTTTCAACTGTTGTCATATCGAGATTACCGTTAGCAATAGTTGCTGCAATCTCTCCTGCATATTCAGCATACTTATCTGAGGGAGCTTCCTTTTCGATTAAATCGTCAAGAACCCATGTAAGGTATGCACCCCAGTCGTTACCGCCGATTCCGAGAGTAATAAGGTCAGCCTCAGCAATTGAAGTTTTGAACTTATCTCTGAAGTGTTTTGAACCGGGAAGCATAGGTTCATTGTGGCAATCACAAATCTGATCTTCATAAACATAAAGATGGCTTGTGTGGAAGAGATAAGGATCTGTGCATGTTGCTGCGAAATCATCTTCCAGCATATAGCGCATTTCGATGGTTCTGAATCCGGGAGCAGCAAGTGCAGTCATGCTCTTGTCTGCGATGATTGCATTTGCAAGTACATCAGCATATGAACCTTCATATCTGTAATAAGTTGAATCGTTCATATCTTCATTGAAGTCTGCATCATTGTCTGTGATTTCATCACGGTAGCCGCTTGCAACACTGTCGCCGAGAAGAACATAGTTTTTGTACTGATCGTAGTGAGCATTTACCGCTTCCTGATTGAGTTCAAATGCGAAAGCTGTAAATGTGCCTGAAAGCATCACAAGAGTAAGTACAACGGCAAGAATTTTTTTAAGGTTTCTTTTCATTTTGTTTACCTCCGAAAAATTTTTAGGTTTAATTAAATTTCTTGAAAACAATTTTAATTTAATTAAAAATTATTAAACCCAACAGATGATACCATATTTGCATTTTTAAGTCAAGTTCGGAAAAGAAAAATCTACTGCAAACCGATATTTTTTACAAAAAAATGAAAACACTATTGATTTGCAACATTTATTGGTATAAAATGTAAACATCATATAACAAAGGAGAAACAAAAATGAAACAATTCAAAAAAATCACTGCTGTGGTTCTTGCTGTGCTTATGATTTTCAGCAGTACAGTTTTAGCTTCCTCAGCAAAATCGGATTATGTTGCTGATTACGACACAGAAACCCCTGTAATCATCGTTCACGGTATGAGCCAGAACAACACTTATCTTGTTGATGAAAACGGTGAATGGGCAAAGGACAACAAGGGCAACTATATGACTGCCTGGCCTCTTAAAATCGACGTTCCCGCACTTCTTAAAACTGCACTCATTCCCCTTCTCAAGGCAATTGTTTTCAGAAAAGATATGGGACTTGCAGATGCACTTTACAAGGCTGCTCACGAAGCACTCTGGATTGTTGAAAAGGATACAAAGGGCAATTATACCAACAATGTTGTTGTACCCTGTTATGAATGTCCTATGAGTGAGCTTTCACCCGAAGTCAAAGAAGAATATTATAAATTCCTTCCGATTCAGGAGCTCAGCGAAATCGTTGGTGAAGACAATGTTTACTACTTCGGCTACGACTCACTTGGAGATGTTATTTCAATAACAGACCATCTCAACTATTATATTCACAATGTTGTTCTTCCCCAGACAGGTGCAAAGCAGGTTAAAATCTGCTCAATCAGTCTTGGCGGTACAATTGCTGTAAGATATCTTGATAAATACCCTGAAGATTATAAGCTTATCAAAAAGGTTGTTTTTGTTGAACCCGCTCTTGATGGCTCAAACATTATCGGTGACCTTCTTACTGATAATCTCAGCTTCTATAACGAAGACGACCTTTATGAAAATGTAATCGTAGGTCTTCTCGGTGACACATATCTTTCATACCTTATTAATATGGTGCTCCGCATTCTTCCTAAGAATGTGCTTATGAATGCCCTTCGCAAGATGGCTGCAGGTGTTGTTGACATTGCAGCACGCCACTCAACAATTATCTGGGCTCTCTGCCCCACAGCTTACTATGAAGAAGCAAGAGCAATCTGGCTTCAGGGCAAGGAATATGATTATCTCAGAGCTAAGGTTGACGATTTCATGGCATCAAGATCTCGCTTCAAGGATAATCTCTTTGCTCTTATGGATACCGGCTGTATCGTAGGTGACGTTGCATGCTATGACGTTAATCTCTTCCCCATCTGTAAAGATTACAAAACAACAAATGCAGACAGAGTTATCCACGCTGCATCAACAACTCTCGGTGTAACCTTTGCAGACCTCGGCACAACACTCGGTGAAAACTACAAGGCTAAGGGCACATACTGCAGCAATCCTCAGCACAACCACCTTTCACCCGACGGTATGGTTGACACAACAACAGGTCTTCTCCCCTGTTCAACATGGCTCTTCAAGGGTCAGGCACATGAGCTTCTTCCCCACAACGATGTAGCTCTTAAGCTTGCAATCCGTATTATGACCGACAACAATATGGTTGACGTTTATTCAAATCCCGAAGCTTATCCTCAGTTCAACAACGGCAGACTCACAAACACAGTCAAGGAATATATGCTTGCCTGGGATGAAGCTGACAAGAGTGCCGTTTCAGCTGAAGACAAAGCAGCAATTGAAGCAGCTATTGCTGAAGTAAATGCACTTCTCGACGAAACAGTAGTTGACGCAAAGGCCTGGGCAGATGCTGAAGCAAAGCTGGGCAATACACTTGCTGCTGCAGGAATTATCGAGGATCCCAATCCGTCAAAGCTTGAAAATGCTCTTACAGTAATCACAAAGAATGCAAACAGAGTTGTAAACAAAGCTTTCAAGTATATTGAAAAATAAAATCGAATACACAAAAATCCCTCGGAGTCATTTCCGAGGGATTGATTTTTTTAAAAGTCTGTAAGGTAATTAGTCACAGCAAGCACAATACAGTAAACCGCTTTTGCACCGTTTTCATAAAGCACATCAGCACATTTGGAAAGCGTTGTGCCTGTAGTTTTGATGTCATCACAAAGAAGAAGGTTTTTTCCTTTGACATCTGCACCCTTCTTTATTGCAAAGGCACCTTCAAGGTTTTTCACTCTTTCTTTTGCGCCTAAGCTGTGCTGAAGTTCAGTTTCTTTGATTTTTACAACGGTATCCTGCAAGGGCAGAAAAAGTCTTTCGGCAACACCCTTTGCAAGAAGCTCACTCTGGTTGAAGCCTCTTTCTTTAAAGGATTTTTCAGAAGCGGGAACAAAGGTCACACCGTCAAAAGCAACATCGCAGAACACCTTTGCTACTCTTTCACTCATTGAAAGTGAAAACTCTTTTGCAAAGCTCTTTTCTTTGGAGAACTTGAAAAGAGCAAGCTGTGACTTTATTTTTCCGCCGTAGATGTACACACCTGCTATATTATCAAGCTGAAAGCCGTCTTTTTCTTTACAGGTGCATTTTTCCTTTTCTGCTCCGCAGCCACGGCAGAAATCATCAGAGATAAAAACAGGCTCTTCACCCGAACAGCTGCAATAATTCTTCTCTATCGGTATAAGATTTCCGCAGAGAGGACATCTCTGCGGAAAGAAAACTCTGGTTAAAATATCAAGCATCATATCAGCCGTTCTCTGATCTTCTTGCAATTACAGCTTCGTGGATATCCTGCTTGGTTTTGCCTGTAAGCTTATATCTGAAGAAAGGCACACCTGCAAGGAACATCATAAGACCGTGTACAATTGTATAGAAGAAGAGAAGAAGAATCTTTGTTTCTGTTGTCTGCACAGGGTTCGCAACAAGCTCTGTGGGCTGAATATAGTGGATAATTGAGTTGTCACCGTAAAGGATAATGGGAGCGAGAGTTGATGCGATAGTACCGCTGATAAGAGTTCCGATTGAAATAACAAAGGGGAAGGATGCGTCAAAGCGCTTGCCTGTTTTAAGCTCAATATCCTCAAGCACGTCAGCCTGGAACATACTGGGAAGAAGGTTTGACGCACCGAACTGAAGACCGATAAGGAAGAGGAAAGCAACAAACACAATAAGAAGAATTGTGTTGGGAGCTTTGAAGTAGAAATAGCCTACGGTAAATGCGATAACGTTTGCACAAACTGAATAGATACCGCTTGCAATGTAAAGCACACGGGCATCAAACTTTTTGAGAAGGAAGTTGATTACAAGCATACCGACTGCAGTACCGATACCTACGGGAAGCACAAAGATAATCTTCTTTGATGCGTCACCGAGAACAGCAATTGCAAGGAAGCTTTCCATAAATGTTGAAATACCTCTGAACGACTTGAGAAACTCAGAGAAAATTATTCTTCGAGCATATTTGTTGAAGAGAATTTCTTTGAAGCCGAGAAGAGGATTCTGTCTTTCGGCAGTATATGTTACTCTTTCTCTTACAATCTTCATACCGAGAAGAACAGTGATAACACCTACTGCACCGCAAAGGCCTGCACCGATAAGATACTGAAGACCTTCATTGTTCTTCCAGATAAGTCCGATAACAAGAAGAATCACAAGAGGTGCTGAGTTACCTACTGCAGAAGAGATGCTTCTGAATGAAAGCACCTGATCACGCTCTTTAAGGTTGGTTGTCATTACGTTTGCTACCATATTGATAGAGTTACCGAAGGAGCCGCACACAGCCCAGAGAATAGCAACAGTAATAACATAGATAAGAAGAAGATTGCCTGAAAGTGCGGGAGGTGCCCAGAAGGTGAGCACAAGAAGAATTCCCATAGGCACAATTGTAATAAGTGAAAGGGGTCTGAATTTACCCATCTTGCCGACTTTTCTGCCGTCTATGTACATTACAATAAAGAAGTTAAGAATAAACGGTACAATTGCAGTAATTGCATTGAAGAAGGCTGTCTGATGAGATTCAAGATGGATTACGTTTACCAGATATGCACTGCGGTTTGCGTTGAGCATACCTGACATTGTGGTGTAAAAAAAGACACCCATAAGGTAAAGGACAAATTCACTTGTTCTTACCTGTTTTTTGTTTGTTGTTTCGTTCATTTTATTTCTCCCTAAAATTATTTTTTTATATTGTATCATTTTATTTAACTGTTGTCAATTTGCATAAGTTACTATAAAAATAAAAAAATATTATACATATTGTTATAGTGAATTTGTTGTGATATAATTAAATTGCAGAATAAGCTCCGGGAGGGCGACAGAAAATTGGTTGAACTCAGATAAATACTGAAATATAAAAGGAATGTTCGTGCAGATCATTCCTTTTTCTGTTGTGCATTCTATATTATTTCAGCCGTAAAATTACTCTGTTTTGACTAATTGAAAATTTGGAAAAATTGTTTTATAATATCTGAAAAGGGAGGAATTATAATGAAAAGATTAATAGCTCTTATTCTGAGCGTGCTTATGCTCACAGGTTGTTTAACCTTATCGGTATATGCCGAAAACAAAGGAGATGAAAAAGCCTTGCAGTTCAACAAAGACGGAAAATTCACCATTCTGAACATAAGCGATATTCAGGACGGTTACCCCATAAATCCTCTTACAAAGGATTATATTGAAAAGACAGTTGACCATGTAAACCCTGACCTTATTGTTCTTACAGGTGATAACATTTCAGGCTATGATGTTCACGAAAAAAAGGATGCTGAAAATGCTATCAGAGAGTTTATGGATATTTTTGAAGAAAGAGGCATAAAGGTTGCCGCTGTTTTCGGAAACCATGACAACGAAGAAACAAAGCTTACCAAAGAAGAGCAGCTTGCAGTTTATGAAAGCTATGACTGTTATGTGGGTGAAAAGGGTTTCTGCTTTGAAGACAGAGTCGGCACATATAATCTGCCAATTATGAAAAGTGATGGCAGCGGCTACGGCTTCAACCTCTGGCTTACAGACTCAGGCACATACAACACCGAAAACGACTACGGCGGTTATGCTTGTGTATACAAGGAGCAGATTGAGTGGTACAAGGAAACAGCTGCAAAGCTGAAAGAAGAAAACGACGGCAAGGCTGTTCCGTCAATCAACTTCCAGCATATTATCGTTCCCGAAATTTTCGATGCACTTGATGAGGTCAGGCTTTTATGGTTCGGCAGAATAGTGAGAAAGAAGAATGCTCTCAACGACAAGACAAGATATTATGCTCTGCCAAAGGATGCAAAAGGTCAGCTGAGAGAATATCCTTGTCCCCCGTATTTCAATAACGGACAGTTTGATGCTATGCTTGAAATGGGCGACGTTCTTGCTACAGTAAGCGGTCACGACCACGAAAACACCTTTGAAATTGATTACAAGGGCATAAAAATCATCAACACGCCCACAGTAGGCTTCCATGCATACAATGACATCAACCTCGGCTCAAGAGTTTTTGTTCTTGATGAAAAGGCTCCCGAAAGCTTTGAAACCTACTGCCTTACATATAAAGATATTTACACTGATATCGACCCGCTCTATGAAGCCCGTATACTTTATGAAATTGATACAGTCAATGTGTTCACAAGAATTTTCAGTCTTTTCAAAATCGCAAGGGCTGACGGCATGAGCTTCATTGATGTATGTAAAAACACCGTGAGACTCATTGGTGAAATTCAGTTGTTTTAAATCATAATCTACTGAATAAATTACAATAGTAAAAAAGGTAGACACATGGAAAACCGCCATGTATCTACCTTTTAAATTTGTTCTTAAATAAAATTAATCTTAAATGCCGAACATTCCGAGAATTTTGTTGATCATATCTCTGAAGAAAGCTATAAGCTTTTCAAAGAATGAAAGCTCCTTGACATTCTCAGCTTTTTTATTTGTCTGAAGAGAAAGCCAGCTGATAATACCGTCAGGTCTTTCAAAAGTGATTTTGTTGCCCTTGCCGTCAACTGTTCTTGAATAATAGAACTGTTCGCCTGAGTCCATAAACATATCGTTGGTTACTGCACCCCAGATATAGTGCTCCTTATCAAAGGCATCCTGCTTCACGTTTGAAGCCCAGATAGCTTCTGTAAAAGCAGTAAGACGCACACCCTCAGGACGGTTTGAGATTGACTTGAGATAATCAAAGTTAGCCTTTGCCACAGGTGTTGCTGCACTTGTATAGAAATCCTTATCACAGCTGAAAATCCAGATAGAAGTATCTCTGAGCTTTTCAAGCTCTACCGTTGAGGGATTATAGAGAGATGCTATAGGCATTGCTGCAGCAAAGAAATCAGGATATTTTGTCACCATATGCCAGACCATTGAGCCACCTGTTGAATAACCGCTTATGTAGATACGTGAGGTATCAATCTTATCCTTGTAAAGGGATACAAAATGGTCGATTGTTCTTTTGAGAGAACCGCAGCCTGTATCATACCAGTTATGAGTGGGATCCTTTGATGATCTGGGTGCAAGAAGGAATGCACCGCCGGCATTCTTAAAGCGTGCCTGATATTCAGGTGAAGCCCAGTTGCTGAATCTGTACCACTCAAGCTGTGCTCTCGGAGAATCACCCGATTTTGCACCGTGAAGCCATATCATAAGAGGATATTTTGTGTTACCTTCAGTTTCGGGTGCATAGTAAACATAATCGAGTTCACCGGGACATTTGCCGTCAAGGAACCATGAATCGAGTACATCGTTACTGATTGAAAGTGTTTCTGCTGATGCACCGAAGCTGACTGCCACGGAGCAAACAAGCATAAGCGTTGCCATAATAATTGAAATAAGCTTTTTCATAACAATCTCCTTATTCTATTAATATTAATTAAATTATAACAAAAATTATTTATTCTGTCAATTTTATTTGAGGAAGGGAAACTTCGCACAGCCGGAGACACTCAAGCAAGTTGACGGGGTTGGATAAAAAAACGACAGGTGGAAACTTGTCGGATTTTTTGTGTTTACAGCTTAAAATGGCAACAACTAGATAAATTGGAATTTGTCTGATTCTATGATATATCCTTAGGTTTCATATATATAATGACGATTAATAAAACTCACTGATTTGCATCAGAAAAAAACATAATTATCCATTGACAATTATCTATATATCGCATATAATACATATAGACAAACATCTATGGGTGGTGAGATTAGAAGTGGATGAAAGAAAAACAGCATTGATATTCAAAGCCATTTGCGATGAAAACCGTATCCGCATTTTAAAGATGCTGACAAGGGGTGAAAAATGTGCCTGCAAAATTCTTGATGAGCTTAATGTTACACAGCCTACTCTGTCACATCATATGAAGATACTTTGTGATTCGGGCATTGTGGTTGCTCGCAAAGAAGGTAAATGGATGCACTA
>JAZRJR010000071.1:0-32118 GCA_045645885.1 Acutalibacteraceae bacterium
CATCATTGATTTACCTTCGAGCTTTGCAGCCTTTTCGATGTTACCGAATTCTGCACAGGCTTCAGCAAACTGCTGCATAATTCCGAGTCCGCTTTCGGTATGAGCCATTTCACGGCCTCTGAATCTGATTGAAACCTTAACCTTGTTTCCGCTTGTGAGGAAACGTTTTGCATGGTTAGCCTTTGTTTCGAAGTCATGCGTATCAATTCCCAGGGAAAGTCTTACTTCCTTGATTTCAACTACGTGCTGATTTTTCTTTGCTTCCTTTTCGCGCTTTGTCTGTTCAAAACGGTACTTGCCGTAGTCCATAATTTTACATACGGGCGGTACAGCCTGAGGAGCAATTTTTACAAGGTCGAGATTCTTTTCCTCAGCGATTTTCAGCGCCTCATCTGCTGACATGATTCCAAGAGCTTCACCGTCATTCATGATAACTCTTATTTCCTTGTCGCGGATTTCTTCATTGATTTGCATTTCCTTGATAGCGATGTTCATACACCTCCAAAATAATTAAAGCGTGAACAGACCTGTTCACGCAATACTACCCTTAAAAAGTTAAGTATTAACCCAAGGAAACATAATTCCGGGGGTGAGAACGTGACTGCTCTGCTTTGTTGTGCAGATATATTATCACACCCTGCGGTATTTGTCAATAGGTTTTATATATTTTTCTCAAAAGATTTTTCAGCAAAAACCTTGACAAGCATTTTAATATAAGGTATAATCATTGAGCTGTGTTAATATTAGCTGTTATGGCTCAGCAGGCAGAGCACGTCCTTGGTAAGGACGAGGTCACCGGTTCGAATCCGGTTAACAGCTCCAAAAAATAGAGGACTTCGAAAGAAGTCCTTTATTTTTTGTGTTTGTGTCCGCAAGGATACAACTCCGCTACGAGTGAAGCGAGTACTTCGTTTGACAGCTTGCTGTCAACTTCATTGCCCGCTTGCGGTCATAAAACGAAGTTGGCTATGGCAAACAGATTGACTTTTCAGGTTTGTTATTATACAATAAATTCGAGGAGATAATTATGACAAAGAAAGAGTTTTACAGTAATTTTTTAAGTGCTTTTGCATCGGATATACCGAAAAAAGATATTGATAAATATGTTGTTTCCACAGGAAATTATATATGGCATATTTTTTCTTGGGGATTATTAGATAAAAGTAGCTTTCTTGTCGGTGATGAAGCGCGAAAGGCATATGACAAAATTGATAAATCGGATGCTTATTGTATAGAGTGGTTTAAAGATGATTGTTCCAAAAAGCTTCCGCAAAACTTATATACTGCAACGGCTCTTGATAATTTGATTGAGGTTTATGTCACGGGCAAAAATTTCAAATGGGCTTATATCAAGACTCATGAAAATGACTTGTGCGGACCTTACTTTATAAAGAAAAAGGAACAATAGTAATTAAACTGTTGAATAGTTTCTTCAGTTATAAATTGAGACGCACTGCAAAAAAATTCCTGTTATTACGACTTGAATTTTTTTTATCCGCTGCGAAAGCAATGGTATATCATCAGCCGTCAGACTATACATTCATGTAACATGGAGGTTTTTATGGAATTTTCAAAATATCTTTTTTGTTATTTTACAGGAAACAACCCTGAAGAGGAGCGTATTCATTTTGCTGTTTCCGACGACGGTTATAATTTCGCCTCTGTCAATTCAGGAAGGCCTGTGATAATTCAGACAAAGGGGAAAAAATGCTGCCGTGACCCTTTTATATTCCGTGATGAAGATAATATCTTCCATATAATTGCAACAGACATGAGATCTCAGGACGGTTGGTGCAATAACAATTCAATGGTTGTCTGGGACAGTAAAGATTTGATAAGCTGGCACAATGAACGTATAATAGATTTTTCATGCTTTGAAGAAACTAAAAGTGCAGACAGAGTATGGGCACCGCAGATTATCTATGATGAATTCAGAAAAGAATATATGCTTTATTGGACTCACCACAATTCCGATGATGAGCTGGACACAATTATCTGGTATGCCTATACAAAAGATTTCTGCACACTGACAGCCTCACCAAGGGTTTTGTTCAGACCGAAAAGCGGCATGTGTGCAATAGATGCGGACATAATCAGTCATAAGGGCAAATATTATCTTTTTCAGGCTGACGGTGAAAAAGAAGCTATCTGTTATTGTGTGTCAGACAGACCTGACGGTCCTTATTACGAGCCCGACAATAACAAGGTGTCGGTTGCCGATACCGCTCTTGAAGGCAACTGTACATATAAAATTCTCGGCACAGACAAATTTGTTATGATTGCAGACCAGTTCAAAAAAGGCGGATATTTCATGCAGGAAACAACAGATCTTATTAACTTCACCAAAGTCAGTGAAGACAAATTTTCACTCAACCACCTTAAGCCCCGCCACGGCTCAATTCTACATATCACCGAAACTGAGTATGGTCTATTGAAGGATTCAGGATTCTCAGCTGAATAAGCTCTGCAGAATTCGGTTCATCCTCCCCTCATAAACTTCGTTGCTTATATAAACAAATCCCACCCTTGCGGATGGGGTTTTTATTTTAGCTTATTTTAAAAAGTCTCTTGAAGAATTCAATGATAGCGAGTACAAATCTTACAAGTATATTTGTCTTTGCTTCGTCTGAACCGTCTGCAGGCTTTTCCTTGTCTTTACCTTCAACAGCAACGAGCTTTTCAGCACCTGTTTCTTCGAGGAACTGCGGATATTCTGCATTGCTGAAAACAGTCATATCATCTGTTGTAAGCATTGTTTCAATAAGACGGTCAAAGCTATCCGGGAAATGGTCGTGATAGCTGTTCTTTACAAACCATGTATTTTCGGGAAGTGCACAGGTTGAAGCATCAATCTTTTCATCAGGTGAAAGGAACTTCTTGTTTTCTTCGCTCATTTTTGCGATATAATCAGCTGAAAGTGCCTTGCCGAATTCTGTTGTTGTAGCACCGAATGAAGTGTAATATGTTTCAGCAAAGCCGTCACTTGTAACTTTGCAGTCTTCAAAAATCGGAGGAAGAGGAAGGTTATACTTTGAAATAACGTTGATTTCAATATCACTGCTGAGCTCCTTGATGCAATCTCTTGCCTTTACCATAACATTATCACGGTATGAGCGAGCCTTTGCAATTGTGCCGGCATATTCTTCCTTAAGCTCAGGAGTGCTGTATACAAATGCAAGCGCATCTTCAAGATATGAAGCAGGAACCATTGACCAGAATGAAGGGAATGAACCGTAGGTTCTTCTGATAAGTCTGGGAACAAGATTGTCCTTGATTGAATCAATAAGCATCTGAAGAGCATCTGTACCGAGTCCGAGAACCTTACCCTGTTCAAAAATAGCAAGCATAACTGTAATGAAATCTCTGATGGCGCCGTCTTCTATAACAGCTTCATACTTGAGGAATTCTTCAGCGTAGAGATCGATGTTTTCAGCAACAATTTTGATTTTGCCTGAGAAAAGTGCACCAAGCATATTCATACCTTCTGTTGAAGGAATGAAAAGCACAACTTCATTAACATTAGCCTTTGCATGGTCCTTATGATTCTGAAGGTAAGCTGAAAGAACATTACCGCCGAGACAACGGCCTACAATGTTAACCTTTTTTGCGCCTGTCTTTATGAGCATATTGTCAACAAATGTTTTAAGATCATCAGCTACTGTTTCAGGTGAAAGTCTCCAGTCATAGGGAAGACCGTCTTCACCGCCTGAGAATCTTGAATAATCCATAGAAACTGAGCTGAGCTTTTCACCTGCACCTGAATTGTCCTTAGGTGTGCCGTCGGGAGCAAGACAAAGATTTTCATAGATAGGATGAACTGCATTATAAAGCTCATCGCAGTACTTATCATAGTTGCCTGTTGCAACACCGAGAGCAAGCTCTTTAAGACAGGGAGCAATCGCTTCCTTTACAATAGCACCTACATCTGCACCTGTGGGATAATAAAGCTCGGACTTCAAATCACCTTTAACAGCATGAATATCCTTGCCGTATCCTGAAATATAAACTGTGGGATACTTTTCAGCTGCATTTGCAATCACACCTGCTGCCGAAAGACTGCCCATAAGCATCAGGACAGAGAGAAGTAATGCTAAGATTTTTTTAGTTTTTTTCATCATTCAAACACTCCTTAATTTAATAATTTTATAGTTGCCTTGTTAATATTACCATATCTGTAAATAATTTGCAATAATTAAACACTGTGTTTTAATTAAAATTCTCTGAAAGCAATAATATCGCAACACATAAATGCATTGCAGCATTCATTTTAACCTATCTTAGCGAAAAGTCTTTTGAAAAATTCAAGAACAGTAAGAATAAATTTGAAGAGCATATTGAATTTTGCTTCATCTGAACCGGGTGCAGGTATTTCCTTATCCTTACCTTCTACCGGTGTAATAGTTATTCCTTCAACTTCAGCGTCAAGATACTGGGGATATTTTTCATCGCTGAAAACATTCATATCAGTTGTGAGAATCTCTTCAAGAAGCACATCAATGCTGCTTGGGAAATGATCGTGATAACTGTTCTTGATGAACCATGTCTTTTCAGGAAAGAGGCAGGTTGAAGCATCAATTTTTTCATCAGGTGAAAGGAATTTCTTATCCTCTTCACTCATGTTTGCAATATGATCAGCTGAAAGTGTTTTGCCATAATCTGCAGCAGTTGCACCGAATGAGGTGTATGCGGTTTCGGCAACTCCGTCACTCATTTTGTTACAATCAGCGAAAAGAGGAGGAAGAGGCAAATTATATTTCGAAACAACGTTGATATCGATTTTATCACTGAGAGAAACCAGGTTATTTCTTGAATTCACCTGAACATTTTTGTGATAGCTTCTTGCCTTTTCAATTGTGCCTGCATATTCCTCTTTAAGTTCGGTAGTGTTATAAACGAACTCAATTGCACTCTCAAGATACTCAGCAGGTACCATTGACCAGAACGAAGGGAATGAACCGTAAGTTGCTCTTACAAGTCTTGGAATAATATTATTCTTGATGTTTTCAAGACCGTCCTGAAGAAAATCCATACCGAGATCAAGAATTGTAGCCTGTTCGAAAATTGTAAGCAAAACTGTAAGGAAATCAGCAATTGCAGGATCTTCAATTACTTTTTTATATTTGAGAATTTCCTCAGCATATGTATCAATGCTTTCTGCAGTAAGCTCAATTTTACCTGAGAAAATTGAACCGATAAGATTCAGACCTTCAGTTGAGGGAATGAAGAAAATCACCTTGTTGATTTTATCTGCAGCTGTAGGATCATTCTGAAGATAAGAGGAAAGAATGTTACCTGCGAAGCAGCGGGCAACAATATTCACCTTTCCGCCGTGATATTTTATAACATCATTAACAAGTCTGCTAAGCTCTTTAGCTGCAGTTTCGGGAGAAAGACGCCAGTCGTACACAAGATTGACTTCACCGCCGCTGAATCTTCCATAGTTAAGATGTTTGGCATTGTATCCGTAGCCACTGCCTGAATTATCCTTGACTGTACCGTCAGGGGCAAGAACAATGTCTTCAAAAATGGGTGCCACTGCATTGTAGATTTCATCACAATACTTATCCCAGTTACCTGTTGCATAGCCGTTTGCAAGCTCTGTAAGGAAAGGTGCAATCGCTTCTTTTACAGTTGCTTCAAGGTCAACCTTAACCGGGTAAATCTGTTCAGAATTAATCTTCCCTTTTTCCTTGTAAAGAGGCTGACCGTAACCGCTGATGTAGATTACGGGACAATTTTCTTTTTGGTTTTCTGCAGCAAGTGACAACGGTGACATTACTGCAAAAATGAGGAGAGTGCTTAAAATTAATGAAATAAGTTTAACGATTTTTTTATTCATAATATAACCCCCTGTTTCTATACATTATATTATAACATGTTGCGACAAAAAATGCAAATATGTTTTAAATCAGAAAACTGAACGCATCACTTGTAAGAAAATCTGACAGCACATGGAAAAGGTCGATAACATATGTTACGGCGTGTATCATACGCTGTAAAAACGGCATACCCGATGTATCTCCGTTATAATATTCATTATCAACAATGAGCTCGCCTTTTTCATCTGCCACACCGTTCTGAAGTGTGAAATCAAACTTCCTCTCAGTAACTGTGCTTACTGTGTCACACTTTAAATATTTTACGGTTATCGCTGCTTTTGTGGAATCTGAATCTGAGAAATCACCCGTGAATGAAAGCTCAGCCTTTTCACCCGGCTTCAGAGTAATATCTGAAACCTTGCCGAAGCTTATATCAGCGCCCTTTACCTTAACAGAAACAAGCCTTATTGTGTTGTTCTTGTATGTATTTTCTACTATAAGCTTTGTATCGTCTTCGCTGATAAACCCTGATGTGCTGCAATCAAACTCAGCATACACACCTCTGTGCGGATTATCCGAAACTCTGAACTGAGGATATGCAGGGTCTGAGTGTACATCCTTCAGTTCATCGGTGCAGACAGCCTTTGCCGCAAGAGTAAGCCCGTAGTTTTCATACTGGAACATTGCATGATGCTGTCCGTCAACAAACCAGGTATGTTCGGGAAGAAAAGCAGTTGTTGCATCAATCTCTCCCGAAGGTGAAATATGGTTGTGTTTTTCATTGCTGCAATTTGTGCCGACACCCTTGTAGCCGTCTTTGAATCTTTTTCCGAAAAGAGTTGTTACGGCACCTGTTACATCTTTTACGGAAAGAAGCAGGTCACTGTTTTCTTCACCGCCCAGAGCAAGCTGATGACCGCTTGCAGCATGAATTGCAACATAAATCCCCTTTTCCTGACATTTAAGAAGAGTGTTCTGAACTTGAGGCATAACCTCATAGTGAATTATGTCATTTCTTTTTATAAGCTCAGCACTTGCAGTTTCGTCAAGGAAGGTTTTCTTAAGATTTTCATAAAGCTCAGGTGTTGTCAGTGAGTAAACCGCACCCCAATAACGTGCAAATTCAGAAAGCCTCGGTGAAATACCGTTGAGAAGTCTGCTGAAGAATTCAGGACTTGCATCCTTTAAAATACGGTTAAATTCCGTGTCACTTTTCATAATGCTTTCAGCAATATCAATTACATCATCAAGAGCGAATTCAACCTTGCCAAGAAGAATTCTGTCTGCAAAGTTTGTTCCGCCTAATGACGGCACCTGCAAAACTGCCTTTTCGACATCATTGTCATCCATATAGAAATGAAGATAAGTTTCTGCAATCTGTCCGCCGTAGCTTACACCGAAAAGTGTAACCTTGTCTTTTCCTGTGTACTCTTTGACTCTGCCGATGAAAGTTCTGAGTTCATCAGCGAGAATCATCGCATCCATTCTGCCGTCATATTCAAAAACAAAAACATTTTCTGCATCGGCATAGCCGTTTTCGCAGATGTAGTTTGCAAAGGTATAATAAGCCTGCATATCTACATTTTCTTCTCCGCTTTTTATATAAGCCATATTACGCTTTGCAGGATCATTTTCCTGGTGTTCAACAGGATGAATGCTTGTTCCGTCAGGATTACAGAACATACCCGGTGCAAGATCAGCAATAAGCTCCATAAGTGCATCGCCAAGGCCTTCGGGATCATCTTTGAACACACCGAAAAGCGAGATTATCAGCTGAGGCAGATCCTCAACCAGAACCTCAGGCTTTCCCAGGAAATCAGGAAGCCACACCTTTTCGATAATCCCGTCTTCAGTAACAGTTCTGAGAGCCGTCTGCATAAAGCCCGGAATTACAATTACAGGGGTATCATATTTTTCACTTTTTTCAGCGAAGGCTACACCTGTCACACTGAAAATTACAACCAGTGAAAGTATAATGCACACTATTTTTTTCAACAAAAAACACTCCTAATTCTACTAATCCTTTCTATTTTATCATATAATTGTGTATAAATTTATAACAAACATCCATATTATACCATATATAGTATTAAGAAAAATTAATATAAAACAAACTGCTGAGAACATAAAATTCTCAGCAGTTGACTTTATATGTGTGAAAGAGTGAGCTTTCCTTCCTTGATTTCAGCAGCAATTGCCGTAACGATTGAGTCTGCATTATCAATAATGATGTTTGCAATTTCGTCTTCAATCTCTTTTCTGATAAGATTGCGAAGATCTCTTGCGCCTCGGCTTCCGCCTTCAGCTTTATCAGCAAGATATTTCTTCACTTCGTCAGTCCACTTGAAATCAATTAATTTTTCTTCAAGCGATTCTTTGAGCTCTGTAAGGAGTAAATCTGCAATTTTAACATAGTCCTCATTTGTAAGACTGTTAAACACAGCAACCTCATCAACTCTGCCTATAAACTCAGGACGAAGGAATTCAGAAAGAGCCTTCATCACCTTTTCTCTGGTCATATCGCCTTTTTCTTTGCCGAAGCCGATTGAACCGCCCTTGCGTTCACTTCCTGCATTTGAGGTCATAACAATAACTGTGTTTTCAAAGTTTACTGTTCTGCCCTGAGCGTCGGTGATTCTGCCTTCATCAAGAATCTGAAGAAGAATGTTCATTACATCAGGGTGAGCCTTTTCAATTTCATCAAAGAGAATTACACTGTAAGGCTTTCTTCTCACCTTTTCAGTGAGCTGACCTGCCTCGTCATATCCCACATAACCGGGAGCTGAACCGATAATTCTTGAAACACTGTGCTTTTCCATAAACTCTGACTTTTCAAGTCTGATAAGTGTTTCGGGAGTTGAGAAAAGCTCAGCTGAAATCTGCTTTACAAGCTCGGTTTTACCCACACCAGTAGGGCCGACAAAGATAAAGGATGCAGGTCTTCTTCTTGGGCTTATCTGCACACGGTTACGCTTGATTGCAGCAGCGATAACCTTGATTGCCTCGTCCTGTCCGATAACCTTTTTTCTGAGGCTTTCTTCAAGTCCTGCAAGCTTTTTAAGATCACTTTCGATAATTTTGCTTGAGGGCACACCTGTCCAGAGCTCAATAACCTTGGCAATGTCAACCTCGGTTACTTCATTGTCATTTGCTCTTTCGGTGAGACCTTCCATATCGGTTTCATATTTTACAATTTCGCTCTTTACCTTAGCAATTGCTTCGTAGTCAGGATCAGTCTGAGTATTCATCAGATCTTCCTCATCCTCTTTAAGCTCTGTGAGCTTCTTCTCTGCAATTTCAAGATCGGAAATTGCCTTGTTGCGAAGATTTGCACAGGTGCATGCTTCGTCAAGAAGGTCGATAGCCTTGTCGGGAAGGAAACGGTCTGTGATATATCTTTCTGAAAGAATAACGGTCTTTTTAACAAGCTCGTCGCTGATTCTTACACGGTGATAGTTTTCATAATACTTCTTGATACCGATAAGAATTTCAGTTGCGTCAGCTATTGACGGCTCTTCAATTTTAACGGGCTGGAAGCGTCTTTCAAGAGCAGCATCTTTTTCGATGTTCTTTCTGTATTCAGTGAAGGTTGTTGCACCCACCACCTGAATTTCACCTCTTGAAAGTGCAGGCTTAAGAATATTGGCAGCATTCATTGAGCCTTCAGCATCACCTGTACCCACAAGGTTATGCACCTCGTCAATAAAGAGGATAATGTTGCCGTTATATTTAACCTCGTCAACAAGGTTTTTGATTCTGCTTTCAAACTGACCTCTGAACTGTGTGCCTGCAACAAGAGCAGTAAGGTCGAGAAGGTGAATTTCCTTGTCAGCAAGCTTTGCGGGAACGTTACCGCTTGCAATTCTTAAAGCAAGTGCTTCTGCAATGGCAGTTTTACCGACACCCGGTTCACCGATAAGACAGGGATTGTTCTTTGAACGTCTGCAGAGAATCTGCACAACTCGTTCAAGCTCCTTATCTCTGCCGATAATGTTATCAAGCTTTCCTGCCTTTGCCTTTTCTGTAAGGTCGCTGCAGTACTGCATAAGGAACTTGCGTTTTTTGTCGTCTTTCTTTCTGCGTCTGCCTTTGTTGTTTTCCGTCTGCTGATTTGACGGAGCTGCAGCTTCGGGCTTGGTTTCACCATCGTTTTTCACGCTGAGTGAATTCTGCAGATCACCGAAAAGTCCCTGAAGAAACGGCATTGTGGGTGAACCGCCGCTTTCAAAGCCGCCCTCCTCATCAGATTCAGGGAACATACTTGAAAACTGCTCGCTGATTGAATCAACGTCTTCCTCAGTAATTCCCATACTGTCCATCATCTGCTTGATAGGACCTATATTCATTTCCATTGCGCATTTCATACAAAGCCCTTCGGGAACGGTTTTTCCGTCAATTATCTTTGAAATAAAGATAACTGCAGGGCGTTGCTTACATCTGCTGCATGTGACTCTTTTCATTGTTTACTCCTTGGGTATAATCTGATTATTTTGCTGATTTTTCTGCCTTTTTGTTATCAAAGTGTTCTTTGAACTGTCTGAATGTTTCGGGCATATAGCTTGCGAAAGCCACAAGTGTCATAATTGCACTGATTACTACGATAATACCTGTAAGAAGAGCAGGCATCTCAAAGCCGAGAAGCTCGTTGAGTGCACCAACCTCAGGACCGATTGCAATAATAAAGGTCATACCTACATAGAAAATTGTTGTTGCAAGCTTGCCGTAGATTTCAGCAGCACCGGGACGGATGTTCATAAGAAGCATAACAAGACCGCCGATAATCATAACTGCCTCCTTGATAAGGAACACGAGGAACACCCAACCGAAAGCGTTGATCATTTTGTTTTCTGCACCCTTGAAGTCAAGGAAGAGCATAACAGCAATTGTGATTTGTGTAAGCTTGTCTGCAACGGGGTCAAGAATCTTGCCGAGTGCACTGATCTGATTGAATCTTCTTGCAATTTTACCGTCAAACATATCTGAAAGGCCTGAAGCAGCAAGAACAGCAACAGCTTCAATTTTCATATCGTTATAGTAAAGATATGCGAACACGGGGATAAGAAGAATTCTGATAAATGATAATAAGTTGGGAATGGTCCAACAGCCTTTGAATAAATCTTTCATTGTTAATTTCCTCTCTTTTTCACTTAGATTGTAATTCCGCTGAAGGTTGTGAAGAGATTCTGCACAACACCAACAACAAATGAGCCTTCAACCGCTGAAATGAATTCAGGATGGTTGATGAAGCCTGCGCCGACTGCAAGTAAGAGTGAAATGATCACAACAATAAGAAGACCTCTTATTGCACCCACAACACCGCCTAAAGCTGAGTTCATCTGTTTGATTGCAGGAATTTTTTTGATTATTTTATCAAGAAGTCTCACGAGAATTCTCAGCACAAGAGTGATAAGTGCCACAAGCACAGCAAAGAGAATGAACTGAACTACTGCTGTACCGACAGGTGTTACCACACTTTCCATGAGAGAATCGAGAAGACTGCCCGAAGCGAATTCACTTGAAGACACCTTTTCAATAAGGGCTTCTTTTGATATTCCCATAAGATTCATAAGTGAAGCAAAGAAATCGGGAATTGAATTTATTGCCTCTTCAATCTGTGTTCCGTAATCTGTTGTTGCAACGTCACCGAGATTCTGGCTGAGCAGCTTTTCAGCACCGGGACCTACGAATTTTTCAAACACCGGTGTAGCCAGTGAATCGGAAAAAACTCTCGCTGCAACGAAGGAAGCAATTGTTCCCACAAGCTCGAAAAGACTGACGATAAAGCCTTTTTTAACTGAGGTGATTATTACAACACCGAAAATAAGTATAAAGATTATGTCGATAATATACGGCATATAATCCCTCCCTCTGAATGTATTTATGTATTATAGCACAACTGAAAATATTTCTCAATAGCACTTTAATTTACTTGTTTAAGAAAGCCTGAGGAATAAGCAAAAATTCTGCCTTCTGAAATCACAAGTCCGTCCGGTGAAAAATCAAGCACGGCTGAATCTCTGAGCTTTCCCTTGCTGACTTCATACACCTTGTTTCCGCACGAAACGTAAGACTTGTTTCCCTTCAGCACAACTGCGCCCGGTTTTCCTTCGAGCTCAGTTTTATATTTCACCTGATTTTTACCTGTATAAACTGTAAGGGAGGTCTTGTCAAAGCCGTCAATACCGTCTGAAATAACAGCTGTATTGCCGTCTGCATCGGTATAAGTGGCTACGGCCTCAGTCACAAACGCTGACTTCTGCGGTGCGCCCTTTGCAGATTTCACATCATAGAGAAGTCTCTCTTTAGGAAAAACTGAGATTATATTTTTCCCCATATATTTTATATCTGTTATTCCTTCACCGCTGAGCATAAAATCACATTCGGCAGTATCTGAATAAATGTCAAGCAGATAGGTTTTGGAAAGAATTTCTCCGCCGCTTGCACCAATTGCACCGACAGCAATTTTACGAGAGGATGAATGAACATCAAGTGTAACACCGTACTCTTCACCGCAGGCCCAGGCATATTTTATTTCGCCTTTTTTGTTGTGAAGATAAACTCTCGAAGCGGAGGAATCGCTTTTGGTTGAAAGAGCAAATGTACCCTCATTGTTGATTGCGGCAGCAATTATGTCGTTTTCTTCATCAGAAGAGCCGTCATAAATGATACCCTTAGTTGTAAAAATCATATATTCATGAGAATTTCTGTTAAAGAGAATTCCGTATTTATCACTGACTTCAATTGCAGGATTTTTGTAGTTATGCACCTTTGTGTATCTTATTTCACCGTTACTGTCAACCGAAGCGAGAAGCTTTTCCGTAAGCACGAACATTCTGCCCGAAAAGCTTTTTACCGTAATTATATCATTACCTGTGAAAGTAACACCCTTTCCGTCAGAAGAAACGATTGATGAAAAAAGGCTTTCTGCTCCGTTTTCTCCGTCAGAGTAGGCATTATGAAAATCTGATCTGAGAAAGCTGAAAACGCTAACAGCAACAGAAATAACTGCAACCGCCGCTACAATTACTATAATATTCTTCCGCTTTAAATTAACCTTAAGTTTCTGAAGCTTTTTTTTCATTCTCATCACCTTTCTTCATAAATTCTTCTGAATAATAGACACGATTGAGATAAAGTCCGTGAGGCTTTGCAGTAATTCCTGCTTTTGTTCTGTCTTTTGACTTTATAATTTCAGGAATTGAACCCTGAGGAATTTTACCTCTGCCGATATAAATTGCAGTGCCCACCATAATACGCACCATATTGTAAAGGAAGCCGTCACCTGTTACTGAAAATGTAATCAGGTCACCGTCTCTTTTCACGGAGCAGGCCGTAACCGTCCTTACATTTGAAAGAGTTGTTGCTCCTGCAGCACAGAAAGCCGAAAAATCGTGAGTACCAATGAAATCCTTTACCTCTCTGTCAAGCATTTCTGCATCAAGATGATATGGATAATGAAGTGCATAATTTGTAAGAAAAGGGTTTTTCACGTTGCTGTTCCAAATTTTATAGATGTATTCCTTACCCTTGCAGCTGAAGCGTGCATTGAAATCAAGCGGCATATCAGCACATTCAAGAACAGCTATACTCTGCGGAAGAACGGCATCAATGCCTTTTCTTATAGCCTCGCAATTTTTATCCGTATCAGTTTTGAAGTTGCAGCAGAAGGTGTTTGCGTGAACACCGCTGTCTGTTCTGCTGCAGCCGTATATTGTAGCTTTTTTTGAAAGTATCCGTTCTACAGCTTCACCGACACATTGCTGAACAGTAATTGCATTATCCTGCATCTGCCAGCCGTGATAAGAAGAGCCGTCATAACGGAGAATCAGTTTCAGATTTCTTTCCATATCAGATTACCGCACCGAAATAATGATTTAAAAGCACAACCCCTATAATTCCCAGAGCAAAGAACAGAAGTCCCGCACCGTCTCTCAGATGAAGCTTCATCTTTTTCATTCTTGTTCTTCCCTCACCACCCGTATAACAGCGGCAGCTCATAGCAAATGAAAGCTCATAGGCTCTTCTGAAGGATGAAACGAAAAGAGGAATGAGTATAGGTACAACAGCCTTCACTCTGTCCATAAACTTTCCGCTTTCAAAGTCGGCACCTCTTGCCTTCTGTGCATTGGTGATTTTCTCAATTTCTTCAATGAGAGTGGGAATAAAACGAAGAGCGAGAGTCATCATCATTGCAAGTGTATTCACGGGAATTTTAAAAAGCTTAAGGGGTGAAAGGAGCTTTTCGATTGCATCTGTAAGCATTGTAGGTACTGTTGTATAAGTAAGAATTGATGATGCAATTATGAGAAATACGATTCTTACCGCCATAAAAACAGCTGTCCATACGCCCTTTTCGGTAATCTTTATACCTAGGAACAAAGGGATTTCCCAATCACCGCCGCTGATGTAGAAGATGTTGAGTATTGCGGTGAAAATCACAACGGGAACAATAGGCTTAAGGCTTCTGAAGAACACCCTGAAGGGTACACCACAGACAAGTATTGAAAGAAGAACAAATACACCCACAAGACCTAAGGAAAGGAAATTTTTGCAAAGAAAAATCATCACAACAAAAAGCACGGTGAAAATTATTTTCGCACGTGCGTCCATTTTGTGCACAACTGAATCGCCTTTATAATACTGACCGATAGTAATATCACTGAGCATTTTTGTCCCCTCCTTTCAGAAGCTTCAAAAGCTCACTTTCGGCTTTTTCCATTGTATAGACATCTGTGCTTACATCGTAGCCTTTTTCTTTCAGCTTAAGGAAAAGCTCTGTCAGCTGAGGAATATTCAGTCCCATTTTTTTAAGGCTTTCTGCGTGGGAGAACACACCGTCAACTGTATCGTAATAAGCAAGATGTGATTCATTCATAACAAGCACCTTTGAGGAGATTTTTGAAATATCCTCCATACTGTGTGAAACCACAAGCACTGTGCTTCCTGTTCTGTTTCTGTAATCCGTAATCATCTGAAGAATTGTCTCTCTGCCCTTGGGGTCAAGACCTGCACAGGGCTCGTCAAGAATAAGCACTTCCGGCTTCATCGCCATTACGCCTGCAATGGCAACTCGTCTTTTTTCACCGCCTGAAAGGTCAAAGGGTGACTTTTCCATATAGCTTTCCGAAAGTCCGACAAAGCTGAGAGATTCTCTTACACGTCTGTCAATTTCCTCTTCTGAAAGCTTCATATTCTTTGGTCCGAAGGCAACATCCTTATATACAGTTTCTTCGAAAAGCTGATATTCGGGATACTGAAAGCATACGCCCACTCTGAAGCGCACGTTTCTTATTTTACTTTTATCTGCCCAGATATCTTTTCCCTCAAGCTCAACAACACCGCTTGTGCCTTTTAAAAGACCGTTAAAGTGCTGAATGAGGGTGCTTTTACCTGAGCCTGTGTGACCGATAATGCCCACAAGCTCGCCCTTTTCAATCTGCACGTTTATATCTCTGATTGCGTGAATCTGAGAGGAAGTGCCTTTTGAGTAAAGATAATTCAGATTTTTTGTAGCGAGAATAACACTGCTCAATTTTTAGCCTCCATAATATTGACAATTGCATCTGCAAGCTCGTCAATATCAAGTATATCTTTATTTAAGTTGATTCCGTCTTTAATGAGAAGATGAGTAAGCTCTGTTGCTTCAGGCACATCAAGCTTTGCGTTTTTGAGGGTATCTACATTGACGAAAACCTCTTTCGGTGTGCCGTCAAGGATAATCCTTCCCTCATCCATAACAATGACTCTGTTTGCCTTCACAGCTTCGTCCATATAGTGAGTTATGAAAATCACCGTAATGCCGTATTCCTCGTTAAGCATTTTTGCAGTTTTCATAACCTCTTTTCTGCCTCTCGGGTCAAGCATGGCAGTAGGCTCGTCAAAAACAATGCACTGAGGCTTCATTGCAATAATTCCTGCAATTGCAACCCTCTGCTTCTGTCCGCCTGAAAGCTTGTGAGGTTCAGAGTGGCGGAATTCATACATTCCGACGCTTTTAAGAGCTTCATCAACTCTCACTCTGATTTCCTCAGGGTCAACCCCTAAATTTTCAGGGCCGAACGCAACGTCGTCTTCAACAATAGTAGCAACAATCTGGTTGTCGGGATTCTGGAAAACCATACCCACCTTACGGCGTATATCGTAAAGCTTAGCCTCGTCAGCAGTATCAATGCCGTCAATAAGCACTCTTCCTGACTGGGGCACAACAATTGCATTGCAAAGCTTTGCAAGGGTTGACTTTCCGCAGCCGTTGTGACCAAGCACTGCAACAAAGTCGCATTTTTCAATTTTCAAATTCATGTTCTCAATGACATTCTCTTCAACAACCTGGCTCTCACTGTCATCTGTGTAACCGAAGGTTACATTCTGAAATTCTATAAAGTTCATATGACCTCTCCGTCAGCCTACGGCTGCCACCTCTCCTTTCAGGAGAGGCAGTCTCCGTTATTCAAATTCATAGATGTTCTTGATTCTGCATTTATTTCTGCCAGAATGCAGAAGCTCCGCAGGGAAGCACCATTCCCGTATCGGTTACGGGAAGACCGATTTCGGAGGAACTTACCTTTCCGCCGAATTTCTTTTTCACAACAGCGCCTAAGATATACTCCATAACTGATGAAGAAAGACCTGTTGTGTATGAGTTAATAAGCATCATAAGTGAATCCTCATAAAGAAGCTCACTGCAAAGCTCAACAAAGTTATAAACCTCTTCTTCAAGCTTCCATACTTCACCGCCGGGACCTCTGCCGTATGAAGGAGGGTCCATAATGATGATGTCATACCTATTTCCGCGTCTGATTTCACGCTGAACAAACTTGATGCAGTCGTCAACAATCCATCTTACGCTTCTGTCGGAAAGTTCTGATGTAACGGCATTTTCCTTTGCCCAGGCTGTCATACCCTTTGATGCATCAACGTGCACTACGTGGGCATTTTCGGCAAGGCAAGCTATAGTTGCACCGCCTGTATAAGCAAAGAGATTAAGCACCTTTACAGGTCTGCCTGCATTTTTTATAATCTCTCTTGTATAATCCCAGTTAACTGCCTGCTCAGGGAAAAGACCTGTATGCTTGAAGCCCATTGTTTTGATGTTGAACTTCAGGTCACCGTAATTAATGCTCCAGAAGTCGGGCATCTTGCTTCTTACTTCCCAATGGCCGCCGCCTGTTTTTGAACGGCTGTAGTAAGCACTTGCCTTTTTCCAGAGAGGGTTTGTTTTCGGTGTTTTCCAGATAACCTGAGGATCAGGACGGACAAGGATAATATCTCCCCATCTTTCAAGTCTTTCACCGTCTGAGCAGTCTATAAGCTCATAATCTTTCCAATCTTTTGTATATCTCATAATTTTTATCCTTTACTGTTTCTGCGGCATTGTCATATTGAAATGTTCGTATGCAAGAGCAGTTGCAACTCTGCCTCTCGGTGTTCTGCCGAGATAGCCTATCTGCATAAGATAAGGCTCATAGCAGTCTTCGATAGTAACTGCCTCCTCACCTATTGCAGCGGCAATTGTTTCAAGACCTACAGGACCGCCGCCGTAGGAATTTATCATTGTGAGAAGAAGCCTTCTGTCAATTGAGTCAAGACCGATATGGTCAATTTCCATTCTCTGAAGTGCAAGGTCTGCGGTTTCTTCATCGATAACACCGTCACCCATAACCTGAGCAAAGTCTCTTGCACGCTTAAGAAGTCGGTTTGCAATTCTCGGTGTACCTCTTGAGCGTGAGGCAATTTCAAGCGCACCGTATTTCTCGATACCGATTCCGAGAATACCTGCATTTCTTGTTACGATTTCAGCCAGCTGCTCAGGTGTGTAAAGCTCAAGGCGGAGAATCACACCAAAACGGTCACGAAGCGGTGCTGAAAGCTGACCTGCTCTTGTGGTAGCACCAACAAGGGTAAACTTCGGAAGGTCAAGTCTTATAGATCTTGCAGAAGGGCCTTTACCGATAATAATATCAAGGGCGTTATCTTCCATTGCAGGATAGAGAATTTCTTCAACGCTTCTGTTAAGGCGGTGAATTTCGTCAATGAAAAGCACATCGCCCTCATTAAGATTGGTAAGAAGAGCTGCAAGGTCACCCTGCTTTTCAATCGCAGGTCCTGAGGTGACACGAAGATTTACATTCATCTCATTGGCAATAATACCTGCAAGGGTAGTTTTGCCGAGCCGCGGAGGGCCGTAGAGAAGCACGTGGTCAAGAGCCTCACCTCTTGAAGAAGCAGCTTTTATATAAATTTCAAGATTTTCCTTACCCTTATCCTGACCGATATAATCTGTAAGCACTCTCGGTCTGAGAGTTGTTTCAATGTCAGAATCAAAAGAGGTAAGGTCAGGAGAAATCATTCTTTCTTCAAAATCCATTTTCAATCATCCTTTCAGAAAATTGCCGTCACCGATTGACGAAAGACTTAAGACATCAGCTTAAGAGCCTGACGTATAATATCCTCAGTTCGAAGGTCAGGGTCGATTTTGCTAACAGCTGAAGCAGCGTCTGACTGGCTGTAGCCAAGCATTGTAAGAGCAGCAATTGCCTCACTCATATTTGAAGAGCTTGTCGCTTTTGCAACGGCAACATCCTCTGCAGTAAACACCGCACCGTCAGAAAAGCCTTTGCCCACTTTATCTTTGAGGTCGAGGATAATTCTGTTGGCAATTTTCGGTCCGATTCCCTGAGCTTTTGTAATTGCTTTTGTGTCACCTGCAGTAATTGCAAGTGCAAGCTTGTCTGTGGGAAGCTGAGAGAGAATTGCAAGCGCCGCCTTAGGGCCTACACCGTTTACGGAAATTAACATTCTGAACCATTCAAGCTCATTTTCGGTTGAAAAGCCGAACAAATCAAGAGCGTCCTCACGGACATTGAGATGAGTATAAACCGTTGCAGTCTTTTCTCCTGAAATATCAAAAAGAGTGTTATTGGAGGTCTGCACCTTGAAGCCCACACCGCCACATTCAATTACTATATATGCAAGTCCTGTGTGAAGAACTTTACCTGTTAAACTGTAAAACATTTCTCTCAATCCTTTCGAAATGCAAATTTAAATTCCGTTTCTGATTCTGAGGTTATAACCTGAAGCAACTGAACCTGAGCAGTGTCCGTGACATATAGCCATTGCAAGAGCATCGGCAGTATCGTCAGGCTTAGGAACTTTTTCAAGAAAGAGAATACGCTTAATCATTTCCTGAACCTGTTTCTTTTCCGCTCTGCCGTAGCCTACAACACTCTGCTTAACCTGAAGCGGAGTATATTCAAAAGCAGGCACACCGCATTTCTGTGCGGCAAGCATTATAACCCCTCTTGCCTGACTTACGTCAATAACGGTTTTTGCGTTGCTGTTATAAAAAAGCTTTTCTATGGACATAGCATCGGGACGGTATTTTTCCAACAGTACCGTCAGCTCGTCATAAATATATTCAAGTCGTCTGTTAAAGGGTGTTCCGGCATCGGTTGTGATAGCTCCGTAATCAATAACAGAAAAGTGATTGTTTTTATATTCAAGCACCCCGAAGCCCACAATTGCATAACCGGGGTCAATACCAAGGATAATCATGGCATACTACCTCACTGTAATAATCAATATATTATAGCACAAATAAAAATATAGAGCAATAGAAAAACGGCAGTTTTAACCGCCGTTTAAGATTTTATTTTCAGTTTTAAGCCTTATCCTGCTTATCTTTTCTGAATATAACCAATTTTGAGAAGAAGTAGTTGATAATCACAACCACAACACCTACAACCATTTTGGAAATCATTGTACCTGAAATGCTGAAACCGAAAAGCTGCAGGGTGTAATCCGAAAAGCCGACAATGTCAACAAGAAGGAAAAGTCCACCCTCTTCAATGATAAAGGAAAATCCTCTTGCCGCAAAGAAGGAAAGGAGCTCTTTCATCACTACATCAGGCTTCAGACTCTTGCTTTCAAACACCCAGAGCTTATTGGTAACATATGCGAAAATCACGCATACAACCCATGCGATTATATTTGAAACGAGATAGAGCTTCTGTCCGAGAATCACATCAGAAAGCTTGAAGGTTGCAAAGTTCACAACAGTTGTAAGGACACCGAAAATTCCGTAGGTTATAAGCTCTTTATATTTAATTAAAAGTGATTTAATCATGTTTATCATAGCTTAAAATTTCTTTCGCAATATAAATTGGTCTGTCTTTGACCTGAGTGTGGATTTTGCCTACATATGAGCCGAGAACACCCAATGAGAACAGAATCGCCGCACCGACAAACAGCACAAGTCCTGATACCACACTGTATGCAAAAAGCATAATGAAGCCGAGAACAAAGCTGAGTGCTGCAAGATAAAACGGCAGTTTAAGAGGCATATCAGTATAAGCCATTATACCCTCGAAAGCATACTTAAGAAGCTTTCTGAAGTTCCACTTTGTCTCCCCCGCTTCTCTTTCTTTTACTTCATAAGGAATTGAAACCGTATTATAGCCTACCCATGAGAATATACCCTTAGAAAAGCGGTGATATTCAGTAAGCGAAAGAATAGATTCAACAACGCATCTTCTCATCATACGGAAGTCACTTGCGTTTTCAACGAAGGGTACGTCAGTAATTTTGTTGAGAAGCTTATAGAAATTTTCTTTGCAAAGGGTAATAAGCTTTCCTTCCTTGCGCTTTTCCTGGAAAGCGGCAACCATAAAGACATCTTCGTCCTTGTCAAGAATTTCAGCCATTTCTACAACGTACTTTACATCCTGCTGAAGGTCTGCATCAATAATTGTGACATAGTCACCCTTTGCATTGGAAAGACCTGCATACATCGCAGCTTCCTTGCCGAAATTGCGTGAAAAGCTTATAACGGTTATTTTTGTATCATTGTTGTCTTTGAAAAGCTTTTTCAGCTTCTTTTCGGTTTCGTCACGGCTTCCGTCATTGACAAAAACAATTTCATAAGAATCTGTATAGCTTCTGAGTCCTTCTTTTACATGTCTGAAGAAATTTTCTACATTATCTTCCTCGTTATAGCAAGGAACAACAAGGCTGAGTTTAACTGACAAAGTATTCACCCCTTATGGCAGGATATTGCTTCATTTATTTGCCGTCACGTTCTCTTATAACAAACCGTGTAGGTGTACCTTCAAGGCCGAAGACCTCACGGATCTGATTTTCAAGATAACGCTGATAGCTGTAGTGGAACAATTCTTTACTGTTTACAAAGCACACAAACGTGGGCGGTCTTGTTGACGCCTGAGTCATATAGTAAATCTTAAGACGCTTACCCTTATCTGTGGGCGGCTGAACCCTTGCGGTTGCAGCCGCAAGAACATCATTAAGCTTACCGGTTGAAATTCTTGTTGCGTTCTGTTCGTCAACGAATTTAATAAGCTCGAAAAGTCTTTCAATTCTCTGACCTGTTTTTGCAGAGATGAAGATAATGGGAGCATAGGACATAAAGGAGAAGTCATTCATAAGCTTCTTTCTGTATGAGTCCATTGTTTTGCCGTCTTTTTCAAGGGCATCCCATTTGTTTACGGCAATAATACAAGCCTTGCCCATTTCGTGAGCAATACCTGCAACCTTTGAATCCTGCTCTGTGAAGCCTTCAACGGCGTCAATCATAATTACGCATACGTTGGCTCTTTCAACAGCCATTTTAGCTCTGATAACAGAGTATTTTTCAATCTGGTCTTCAACCTTGCTCTTTCGTCTGAGACCTGCAGTGTCAATAAAAATGAAATCACCGAATTCATTTGAAACATAAGTGTCTGTGGCATCTCTTGTTGTGCCTGCAATATTTGAAACAATTGCACGTTCCTCACCTGAAATGCGGTTGACGAGAGATGACTTACCTACGTTAGGCTTACCAATAACTGCAACACTGATTGTGCTGTCGTCCTGAATTTCCTCAGTATCTTCAGGGAGATACTGAAGCACTGCATCAAGAAGGTCGCCTGTACCGTGACCGTGTACAGATGAAACAGCAATAGGCTCACCTAAGCCGAGGTTATAGAATTCATAATATTCAAGAGGTGTTTCACCCACCTTATCACACTTGTTTACACAAAGAATAATGGGTTTTCCTGATTTCTGAAGCATAGCTGCAACCTCTTCATCGGTTGCAACAACACCGCTTTTAAGGTCAGTTACAAGAACAATCACATCAGCACTGTCAATTGCAAGCTGAGCCTGTCTTGACATCTGCTTTAAGATAATATCGTCTGATTTGGGCTCGATACCGCCTGTATCGATTAAGAGAAAATGTCTGTTAAGCCATTCACAGTCACCGTAGATTCTGTCACGTGTAACACCCGGTGTGTCATCAACAATTGACAGACGCTGACCGATAAGCTTATTGAAAAGAGTAGACTTGCCTACATTAGGTCTTCCTACAATTGCAACAATCGGTCTTGCCATTGTTTCTCCTCCCTTTCTTTTATCCGAAAATTTTATCAATCAAATCATAACCGTCAGCAGAGAAGGTCACGTCAAGAGGAATTGAAAGTGCTTCTTCCACATCCCGGACGCTGACATTATCGAGGAACAAATCGCCCTCACTTCTCAGCATAACATCAGGTATTATAAGCTTTTCACCAAGCTCTTTACCCTTAAGCTGTTCTATCAGATCTTTTCCCGTCACAAGTCCTGCTACTGTTACCGTATGACCGAAAAAGTCATTTTCAATTTTATAAACATTTATTTTTATATTGGGGATTTTCTTAGTTACTTCACCGCAAAGCTCACTTATGAGCGGATAAGCAGCCTCACCCGTTGCAAGTGAAAGTACTCTCTCTTCGCCGTTGACATCTATATCATAAAGCCCCGACATAAATTCATCTTTAAAAGATGTGCACATTCCCACACCGTTTTCAAGCTGAACATAATTTTCATAATATTCTGCGTCAGGAAACGGTCTTTCGGCTTTAAGATAAAATTCATCTGCGGCATAGCAGAGTCTTGTACCGTGCTTTTCTTTGAAGCTGTCACCGAATTCCGTAATGATGTCAATAACCTCAGAAGCGGTTTCTTTGGTATATTCAGGCATATCGAAAAGACCTTCACGGTGTTTTGTTATGCCCACAGGTACCGCAGCAATGCTTTCAACACCCGGATAAAGCTCAGAAAGCTTCTGGAGACTGTAACGAAGCTCATCACCGTCATTTATTCCGGGACACAGCACAAGCTGAGTGTTTATGGAAATTCCGTTTTCAGCAAGGTGCCTGATTATATCAAGGCTCTCCCCTGCATTTTTGTTTTTCATCATCTTCACACGAAGCTCTTTGTTCATTGTGTGAACAGAGATGTTGACAGGAGTGATGTGCATTTCAATGATTCTTTCCACATCACGCTCTGTGAGATTTGTAAGCGTGATATAGTTTCCGAAAAGGAAGCTGAGGCGTGAATCGTCATCCTTGAAGTAAATGCTTTCACGCATACCCTTCGGATTCTGGTCAATGAAGCAGAAAATACACTTGTTCTTGCAGCGTCTTTCCTTATCCATAAGGTAGGTTTCAAATTCAAGTCCGAGATCGTCATACTCATCTTTTCTGACAAGTACAGTTTTCACACTACCCTTATGCTCATATTCAATTGTAAGGCGGCTTTCTTCAACATAAAACTGATAGTCAAGAAAGTCGTTTATCTCGTGTGAATTCACCTTTAAAAGCAGATCTCCGCCTTTCAGTCCGGCTTTGTCTGCAGGTGATTTTTTTATTACAGACTTGATTTCTACCATAAACGCTCCTTATCAGATATAAGTGTAGACAATATGAAATAAAGAGGTGGATAGCCTATAGCTTACCACCTCTCAAAGTTCCAAAGGCTTAGTCTTCGTCCTTAACAACTACCTGCTTGCCCTTATAGTAGCCGCATTCAGCACAAACCTTATGGGGTACAGTGTATGCACCGCACTGCTTACATCTTACGAGTGTCGGAGCTTCAAGCTTCCACACGTTTGAACGTCTCTTGTCTCTTCTTGCCTTTGATACTCTTCTCTTTGGTACTGCCATCTCCCAGCACCTCCTTATTTGAAATTATTAGTTAACCTTTTATAATCTCCTTAATCAAAAAGCGCTGCCCATCTGGGATCAATCGGCTTTTTGCAATCACAGGAGCTTTCATTTAAGTTTGCAGCGCACTCTGAGCAAAGACTCTTGCAATCTTCTTTGCAAAGAAACTTACCCGGCAATGCAAGATAAATGTCCTCTAAAGTAAGCTGTTCAACGTCAAGCTTCATATCCTCAAGGAGAATATAGTCATCGTTGTCTTCATGGTTGAGAGAAGCAACAAGACCGTGTTCAACATCTACTGTGAACTCAGGCTTTATATCCTCTGCACAGCGGTCACAAGTGACCTCCATGGAAAATTCAGCCTTTGCTTCGATTGTAACGATTCCCGCTGTGTTTCTGATTTCACCCTTCAGAATGACAGGTGTTGTGAATGGAAACACACCGCCAAGCTCTTCTTTTGAAAAATCAAACTCATAGTCGAGAGGAAGGCGTTCAACCCCTCCGTTGAAGATAGCTTCAAGTTGAATAAACATAACTCACCTCATGCAGTAATCACCGGGCGAATTAAGGCATAATTCACCTGAGCGTTACTTAACGAATAACATTATATAGATAATGGGCTGATTTGTCAATAATAAATTACAAAATAAGTTCAAAAATTTCCGTATTATGTCTTATTTCGTGCTGAACTTGTATGCCTTTGTGGCATTACCCGAAACTACAGTTTTTCCGCTCTTCATTACTACAGGCTTAATCTTGTAGGTATACTTTGTTTTCGACCTGAGATTTTTCACCGTATAGCTTGTGGTTGTCACGGTTGCAAGCTTCTTATAGCTTTCTGTTGAAGAGTTATATCGGTAAACAAGATAATGTGTTGCACCGCTTGATTTTGACCAGGTAAGCTTCTGTGATGTGGTTGTTGCTGACGAAAGCTTTACACTTGAAATATCCTTTGGCTTTGTTGTGAAGTCAACCTGGGTAAGACCTGAGTAAACGGTACCTGCGTCGGTTGTGATATAGGCTCTGACTCTCACCTTGTGGCTCTTTCCGTAGCCAAGTGATGAAAGTGTATATGATGTGCCCGTAAGCTTTTTCTTTTCTACATATTTTTTCTTTGCAGAGTCATAAAGGTAAACCTTATAATAGCCGGCATTGGGCACCTTGCTCCATTTTACCGTTGCTGAATCAGGATTTACTGTAGCCTTGAGATTTTTAACCTTAGACGGCTTTGTTGAAACAGAGAAAGGTTCACTCTTTTCACTTTCATAATCGCCTGAAAGCACCTCATATACTGCAGAAACAGCATAGGTCTTTTTGTGAGATTCACCGAGCTCTGTGAAGGTATAACTTGTTTTTGTTGTTTTTGCAACCTTCTGATATTCGCCGTCTTCGACCTCATAGATGTTGTAATAAAGAACATCATCAGCTGCATTCCAGAAAAGTCTGTAGGAATCAGCTGTTACTGAGCCTGCACTGAGCTCACCCTTATATGCGGGAATAGTATTTTTCACTATAATTTCATCTGAAAGAATACTGCGGTTTTCACTGCCGTCACTCTTTTCACCTACAGCTCTGATTTTATATCTGTATTCTGTTTCAGGAATAAGATATTTAAGCTCTATACTGTTTTTTGTAACAGTTCTGTAGTGTATGAAATTACCCTCGTCTTCTTCAAAGCGGTATATTTCATAGCTCTGTGCCTCACTGTTGATATCCCATTTAAGAGTTGCGGTAGTGAGATCCTTGAATTCAGCTCTGATATTCTCAGGTAAATCAAGATAAGTTGTAACTGTCAGAGCAGATTCTTTTCCGCTTTCTCTGCTTTCACCGTGAACAGAAACAGGAACAACCCTGAATGTGTAATCGGTGTTCTGAGTAAGACCTTCAACTGTTGCTGAAGTTTCTTTTACAGAGCCGCAGAACTGCTCCTCACCGCTCTTACTTCTGAAATATACATCATATTCGTCTGCACCCTCTGAGGCATTCCATGTAAGCTTCACAAGAGAGGAAAGCACTGCAGACTTTTTAAGACCTGAAAGCTTTTCAGGCGGAGTGACAATATAGAGCTCGTCACTGTATTCAGAATAAAGCTTCTTTCCTCCGTGTTCGGCATACGCACGGATTTTATATGTTTTTTTCGTACCTGCCTTAAGACCTGTAAGCTTATATTCCAGATTTGTATTTCCTTTAATTATAATCTGCGCATCGTCAGTCACTGAAGCGAGCTCATAACCGTCTGCATCCTTCACAAGACTCCAGGAAAGTGTGATTTCATTTTCATCGGAAGATACAACTGCAAAATCTGTGGGCGCTGATATTTTCACGGTAGTTGTAAGCTTGTCAGATACGGTGCCGTAAGTGTTTTTACCGCCTGCACTAACATAAGAGCGTACACTGTATACACCGTAAGAAGCATATTTTTCAGGAACGGTATAAGTCGTTTTTCCTTTTACAGAACCCATTTTTACTGCCTCTCCGTCAACACCGTCATAGCAGTAAAGAACATAGCCCGTTGCATTCACTTCATCCCAAGTGAGAACAACCTCACCGTTTTCATTAACAGTATAGTTCACTCCCGTAACCTTTTCAGGCTTTATGGCGAAAGCAACAGATTCAGAGGCTGAATACTTGCTTCCATTTTTGCTTCTTGCTGTAACTGTGTAGCTTTCACCTGATGAAAGCGAACTGAATGTATAGCTTTCTTCGTCCGTTGTGACGGTCTTGACAAGCTTTCCGTCACCGTCGGTAAGAATAAGCTCTGTTGTATCTTCAGACTTACTGAAGGTAATTTCAGCCTTCTGAGAGCTTACTGTGGCTGAAAGTCCTGTGACAGGAAGAAGTGAAGGACTCTCTTCAATAAGATAAACAACCTTGCTCATATTACCTGTGCTGTCATAAGCGACCAGAGTAGCCGTTCCTTCTGCTTTGAAGGATACAGTGTCAGAGCTGCTTACCGAGATAAGTGATTCATTAAAAGACATCAGTGAAAGCTGAGCCTTCGAATCGCTTTTTATATAGCCGATGTTGTATTTACCTGTCGGCACAGAAACCTTTGTTGTAATATCAACAAAACCGGCACTTACATAACCTGTGTAGGTTGCAGAATTATATTTGAATTTAACCTTATACCAATAAGGATAGTTAAGTACAGAACCGTAATAATCAGTATCTGTCTCTGCCTTTTCGAGAATTTCAACCGAAGTCCCCTTCGGAAGCTTGATGTCTGCTCCGTTTTTATCAGTAAGCTTCGCATTATAGGTTGACGGACCTGTTCTTACAAAAGAGTTGTCTGTAGACATTTTGCCCTTCTGGTTCACAGAATCGGTCATATATGCTTTTGCAGTGGTAGTTTCAGGCATTTCTTCAAAAACAGGAATTGAAAACACGTAAGTATTATCCAGAATTCCGCTTTTCGCATAAGAGGTATAGGAAGAATATCCCTGTGCAAGAGCACCCACAAGGTTAGTCATATACTGATGGGTATAAAGCTTATGGTAAGCGTCAGGGTTTACGTTAAAGCGCTGCAGATAGCCTGTAAACTGACCGTTTTTGATGTAGGTTTCAGCAAGAAATTCTGCACCGCCGTTGATGGATTTTACTGGAGTGTTCCACGGTCTTGAATAGCTGCCGCTGCCGCTTGCCCATTTAAGACCCTTTCCTATTGCGTCACCGCCATCAGTTGCACCTATATTATAGAAATTGTATATACCCGGATAAGTCGAGTGCTTGCCCGTTACGCTTGATGAGCCTTTAAGGCCCACTTCGTTGAGTATTTTTGAAGCAATATAACAAGGATTGATATTATACTTCTTTCCTGCCTCACAGATAGCTTCAGCGTAGGTTTTGTTTATAGTTTTTTTGTCACCGTCGCTGTTGTAATATGTGATTTTTTTGTCAGCCATAAAAGAACCCTGAAGAACCGCCTCAACAGTTTCTGCAGTATGTCTTTCATCGTAGGAAAGGAGCTCAAACAGAAAAATATTGTCTTCGGTGAGGAAGTTTCTCGGATCCATAAAATATGAAAGTGCAAGTCTGTTTGCAGCCACAAAACCGCCGTCCCACTGCTTATAGACTCCTGTTGATTCTGTATAATCATACTTGTGGTGACTCTTGAAAATATCACTTGCAGTTGTCGGCACCAAGGCTCTTTTATCGCTCTGATTGTTGGTATTTTTGTTTTCCTCACCCTGAAGAACCTCTTCAAAGGTAAGACCTGTAATCATAGGAACAAATGACCATTGGGGATATTTTTCATGAAGCTCACGAAGATATGGCTTATAGCTTTCGGGGAAAGCCGAAATTTCATCTTCAAAAGCATCATCTGCACTGAAAGCAGAAAAAGACATGGCTATACTGAGAACAAGCACAAAGATTAATGACAGTAATTTCGCCATTCTGACTTTTTTCACAGTAAACCACATCCTTCTGAATATAAACAGACAAGCTGTTTTATCTTTATTTTGCAAATGAAGCCTTGTTCAGAATATCAAGGATATTCTTCTTCTGAGGTGCCTCATTTTTGATTTCAGCTTCCTTTTTCTCAGCATTCAAAGTAAAGCCTTCAGTCTGAGAGAGAATTTCTGAAACCTTGTCAAGCTTTGCTTCTTCAGCAAAAACTTCAACATCCACTTCGTCATTATCAGCTTCAACACCGAGCTTTGCATAAATTTCAGCTTCAAGCTCAGCCATAAACTTTTCAGCATCAAAATCCTCTTCTGCTTCAGCTTCATTGTTTTCCACAACAACAGAAATGCTGTTCTGTGCAATTCTGTCCATGAAATCACGAAGACTGTTACAAAGGTCATCAGCAACCTTTTTAAGCTCGTTTGTTGCTGCATTGATTTCGATTACAGTAAGGCTATCACCCGCTACTTCCTTTGCTTCTTCAGCTTCTGAGCACTTTGCATTTTCAAGAAGCTCTGAGTTAGCTTTAGCAAGGTCTGCATTGACCTTTTCAAGAGCAGCCTTTTCGCTTTCTAATTTTTCAACCTTTTCCTTGAGCTCTTCTATATTCTTCTGAGCTGAGGTTTTGTATTCAAAAAGCTCGTTTCTTGTTTTCTCAATAAAATCTACCACATCCTTAGGGTTAAAGCCTCCGAATGTCTTTTTTCTTAATTTACCGAATTCGTTATCCATTTTATACACAACCTTTAACTTTTCTCTTTTTTCGGCAATAGCCGTATAATCCATTTAATTTTACCACAAACGACACCATAATTTCAACTATATTGAAAAATTTCTCAGACTGTGTATAATATATTATATATATTTAATGTGAAAGGCAGGTGAAAGTCTGTGATTCAGCTTTCAGAGGAAATTTTAACCATTATGAATAAAGTTAAAGAAAACGGCTTTGAAATTTATCTTGTGGGCGGTTTTGTACGTGACTCTGTTATGGAAAAAAGAGCTGATGATGCAGATTTCACTACAAATGCCACACCTGAGGAAATGCTTGAAATTTTCAAGGATTTCCGAACTCTGACAACAGGCCTAAAACACGGCACAATTACGGTTATTATAAATCACAAGCCTTTTGAAATAACCACCTACCGCACCGAAAAAGGCTATAGTGACTGCCGTCATCCCGATGAAGTCTCCTTTGCCCATAAAATTGAAGACGACCTTTCAAGGCGTGATTTCACAGTTAACAGTATAGCTTTCAACCCTGAAAGCGGTTATGTTGATCCCTTTGACGGTATGGCTGATATTGAAAAAAGGATTATCCGTTGTGTGGGTGAGCCCCAGAAGCGTTTCACAGAGGATGCTCTGAGAATTATGAGAGCCCTGCGTTTTTCCTCTGTGCTTTCGTTTACAATTGATAAAGAAACTGAAAAAGCAATGTTCACCTGTAAGGATTTGCTCTCTAATATTTCAAAGGAGAGAATTTTCTCTGAGCTTTCAAAAATGCTCTGCGGTGAAAACATAAGAGAAGTTCTTACAAAATACAGTGAAATACTTTCAGTAATCATCCCTGAAATCAAAGATATGAAGGGCTTTGAGCAACACAATTTCCACCACATTTATGATGTGCTTGAGCATACTGCAGTTGTTGTGGAAAGTGCTCCTACCTTGCCGCACCTCCGCTTTGCTGCACTTTTTCATGACTGCGGTAAGCCTGACTGTTTTTCACTTGACAAAGACGGTGTGGGACATTTTTATTCACACGCTTCAATCAGCGCCAAAAAGGCTGATGAAGCACTTTTAAGGCTGAGATGTGACAACAAGACAAGAGAAAAGGTTGTCAGGCTCATTGAGCTTCACGATGCACCCATTGAAGAAGATGAAGTGGTAATCAAAAAGAAGCTTTCGAAATACGGAGAAGACCTGTTCTTCGATTTAATCAAGTTGAAGCGTGCAGACACACTCGGTCTTGCACCTGAATTTCATTGCAGAGATGCTCACTTTGACATACTTGAAGACACTGCAAGAAAGGTGCTTTCTGAAAAGCCTTGTTTTTCTTTAAAAGACCTTGCCGTTAACGGAAACGACCTTTCAGAGCTTGGCTTTGAAGGCAGAGAAATCGGTGAATGTCTGAAAGGACTTCTGATTGCTGTCTTGGAAAACCGTGTAAAAAACGAAAAATCCGCCCTTATAAAAGCCTCACAAGAAATGAAAAAAATCATTGATTTAAATCTGAATTTAAATTAATAAATCTTTATTGTATATTTATTTGCAATTAATATCTCTTTGTTATGATTTTTAAAATTTAATATAAGGAAGAGATAGTTATGAAAAAACTTTTGTCGCTGGTTCTTGCAGTTCTTATGGTTCTTTCAACAATGGTGTTTTTTGCTTCGGCATCTGACGATCAAAACGTTGCAAGAATGTGGTTCTGTTCAGAAATCAGCAAAAAAACAGGTATCGGACATGTTTTCCTTTACTTCGAAAACCTTACTGATCAGCCAATCAAGGTAGGCAGATACGAGGTTCCTCCTCACGACGATGTGTCTGTAGGCTGCTTCGGTACAGAAGGTCCCAGAGGCGGCGGTGTATACTACAATCTTGAACAGGACCTCACTCACTACCGTTCACTTATCGGTGTTTCAGAAGAACTTACTGCCAACGAACTTCAGTCAGTAACAAACAAAATCAAAGATTACAGTCATTGGGATATTTTCAAGAACTGTTATTACTTTGCTTCAATGGGTTGGAATGCAGGCGCAGATAACGATATCCCCTTCCTTCTTTTACCCGGATTTGCAAAAATTATAATGCAGATAAGAGGTGCACGTTCAGGCTTTGTGGATCTTTTCGCACAGGATGATCCCGTATACAAGCAGAGCGAGCTTCCCGCATAACAAACAAAACTTAAAACAAAAATCAGGTGTTGCATTGCTGTAACACCTGATTTTTATTGTTGATACACTTACAAAAAAAGCTGCCGCACTTTCGTGCAGCAGCCATAAACTTATTAGTTTTGAAAGGACAAGCCTTATAGATTATTCGTTGATAGCTGTAACAACGCCTGAACCTACTGTACGGCCACCTTCACGGATAGCGAAACGAAGACCTTCTTCGATAGCGATTTCTGTGATAAGTTCAACGTCCATTTCTACATTGTCACCAGGCATGCACATTTCAACGCCTTCGGGAAGCTTGATGATACCTGTAACGTCAGTTGTTCTGAAGTAGAACTGAGGTCTGTAGTTGTTGAAGAAAGGTGTGTGACGGCCGCCTTCATCCTTGTTAAGAACGTAAACCTGGCCACGGAACTTTGTGTGAGGCTGGATTGAACCGGGCTTAGCAAGAACCTGGCCTCTTTCGATTTCTGTTCTCTGAACACCACGAAGAAGAGCACCGATGTTATCGCCTGCTTCTGCGTAATCAAGGATCTTACGGAACATTTCGATACCGGTAACAACTACCTTTCTCTTTTCTTCTGTAAGACCAACGATTTCAACTTCTTCACCAGTTCTGAGCTGACCTCTTTCAACTCTACCTGTAGCAACTGTACCACGACCTGTGATTGTGAATACGTCTTCTACGGGCATGATGAAGGGAAGGTCTGCCTTACGGTCAGGAGTAGGAATGTAGCTGTCAACAGCATCCATGAGTTCAAGGATGGGAGCGATTTCGGGAGCGTTCATGTCTGAACCAGCATATTCGAGAGCCTTGAGAGCTGAACCCTTGATGATGGGTGTATCATCGCCGGGGAATTCATACTCTGAAAGAGTTTCTCTGATTTCCATTTCAACGAGTTCAAGAAGTTCTTCGTCGTCAACCTGGTCAACCTTGTTCATGAATACGATGATGTAAGGAACGCCTACCTGACGAGCAAGAAGAAGGTGTTCTTTTGTCTGAGCCATGGGGCCGTCTGTTGAAGCGAT
>JAZRJR010000072.1:0-2890 GCA_045645885.1 Acutalibacteraceae bacterium
GAATAACTACCCTTGGGGAAAAATCTCTCGGCTGTGAACAGAAGGGCGACACTGCAACAATTGTTGATGTGCTGACTTATGGCGAGAAGGTGCAGAAACCCGGCTTGAGCCTTCTTGACGGTCCGGGTAATGATATTGTATCTGTAACAAACCTTTCTGCTTCAGGTTGCCATATGGTGCTTTTCACAACGGGCAGAGGCACACCCTTAGGAGGTGCAGTGCCCACAGTTAAAATTGCGTCAAATGATAATATTGCAAATAAGAAGCCCCGTTGGATTGATTTTTCTGCTTACGGCTTTGATAAGGATAATAAAGCAGATGAGCTTCTCAGCCTTATTAAAGAGGTTGCTGACGGAAAGCTCACTAAAAACGAGCTTTGCGGCAACCGTGAAATTGCAATTTTCAAGGACGGTGTAACCTTATGATTATTGATGCACACGCACATTTATGGAAAAAGCAAAACGGCATAGTTAACGGTAAACCCGTTTATGATGTGGGTGGCGGAAGAAGCAATTTCGGCGGTGAAATCAAGCAGATGATGCCGCCTTATATGACCGATGGTGAAAACACTGCAGAGCGCTTTCTTGCTAATATGGACTATGCGGGAGTATCGGGTGCAGTTATCACTCAGGAATATATCGACGGAAATCAAGATGAATATCTTCTTTCCTGCAAGAGTGACAGAGTTAAAATCTGTGCTCTTTATGAAGAGAAAGAATGGGGTGACATCAGCGGCTTTGACGGTATAAAAATATGTGCAGGAAGACTCAAAGATAAGAATCTTCTTAACCATCTTGAGCCCTTCAGACTTGCTGAAAAGAACGGAAAATTCATTTCAATTGACCTTGCTGACGGTGATGAGCAGACAGATGAAATGCAAAAAATTGCTGAAATGTTCCCGAAACTGAGAATTGCAATCGGTCACTTCGGTATGGTGACAAGAGAAAACTGGCTCGAACAGATTAAGCTTGCGAAAAACGAAAATGTGTTTATTGAAAGCGGTGGCATCACCTGGCTTTTCAACGGTGAGTTTTATCCCTATCCCTCAGCAGTGAAGGCTATCAATGAAGCTGCCGACCTTGTAGGCTACGAAAAGCTTATGTGGGGGAGTGACTATCCTCGTACAATGACCGCAATCACATACAAAATGAGCCTTGATTTCATTGAGAAAACGACCGAAATTTCAGAAGAAAACAAAAGGCTCATCCTTGGTGAAAATGCAAGGAAATTTTATGGCTTCAAGGATTTGCCCGTTCCTCAGAAGGTTAAGAATATGGTTGAAGATTAATTAGAAGCTACCGTTTTCGGTAGCTTTTTCTGTTGCAGAAATAAAAACTTTGTGCTATACTGAAAAAAGAAAGGAATGATGCGAAAATGAAGAAAACAGCATTAAGAATTTTATCCCTTCTTACAGTACTTGCAGTTTTATTAAGCCTTTTCAGCTTCAGCTACAGTGCGTTAGATACTGTGGTGAAGCCGTCAGGCACTATAGTTGTAATTCCGCCAAAAAATCCACCGTCAGGTAAATCTGCTACTATAACTTATGAGTGCTGTGAAAACTGCAACTATAAAAAGACGCTTACCTATACTGAGGGCAAAGAAATCAAGGCTGAGGTAAGAGGCGGTTGCCTTGACGGTAAAAATGCCTTTGTCTGCTGGGTGGATGAAAAGGGCAACAGATATTACGGGGGAGATACTCTGCCTTTTGAATCTGTAACTCTTAAGGCACAGAAAATGCCGCTGCTTCTCGGCTCTGACGAAGTGCTCAGCTTTTCAAATTCTGATCAGTATTTCCATACGGACGAATTTGACGGTTATTATATGAACAAATCAGATTATAATGCAATGAAACGGAACATAACACGTGTGTTCGGTTTCGGAACTTTTCCTACAGTTGGTCTTCTGACTGCTCTTTCTACATATAAGAACTGGGAATGGAACGGCTCCTGCTACGGTATGTCAACTCTTGCCTTTCTTCAGCATTACGGTGTAATTGATGTTCTTGATAAGGAAAACGGAATTGACAGTATATCCGATTTTACCAACAGTGCCGATGTTGCAAGCAAAATCAACTATTATCAGTGGTCAGCGGCAGGCAGCTTTCTTTGTGAAAACTTTGCTCTCAAAAAGGGAAGTCAGTTTTATTCACGACAGATTAAAGACTTGTATGAAACTGTTGCTGAGGGGAATATTGTACTGTTCACCTTCTATTCGGGAGAAATTTTTGTAAGCTCAGGACATACGGTGCTTCTCACAGGTGCTTATATGCAGGAGGACGGAACAAGAGTGCTGATTGCATATGATTGCAACAATCCTGATGATTACCGTGAAGGCAAGTTCGAGCAGCGATTTTATATTGATCCCGAATGTACTTATATCAAAAGAGTTTATAATGCCGAACACTGGGCATACCTTTATGTGAATGCATTCAACTGGACGGATGACTACAGTCATTTTGAACCGTTCAATATGGACTGCAAAGGAAGAGTATCTCAGTGGTACTCACACTTTGCAAAGCAGCTTATGAAAAATTCAGGTCTGCTTTTTGAAACTGTAATCGGAAAATAAAAATTAAGCCCATTGTCAGATGCTGTCTGACAGTGCCTTTTTGTTATAAGAGAATAAAATAAAAAATAACTCAGCAGCCTTTTGGCTACTGAGTTTTGGTGCGAGAGACGGGACACGTCTTTGCTTCGCAAATCCTACCTCCTCGTCGACCCAATGCTTCGCATTCGGTACCCGACTTCGGACCTCGAAACTAAAAACAGTCCGCCGGACTGTTTCCTTAACGTTTCTCACCCTCTTAGGGTTCAAGTCCCTTTTAGTTTTCAGAAAACGAGATAAAAAAATAACTCAGCAGCCTTTTGGCTACTGAGTTTTGGTGCGAGAG
>JAZRJR010000073.1:0-79060 GCA_045645885.1 Acutalibacteraceae bacterium
GCAGCAGCTGCACGAGCTCTTCTGAGGTCACCCTTTCTGTGAGGACCGTCAAGAACCATCTGATCACCTGTGTAAGCGTGAACAGTTGTCATGATACCGCTCTGGATAGCAGCATAATCGTTGAGAGCCTTAGCCATGGGAGCAAGGCAGTTTGTTGTGCATGATGCAGCTGAAATGATTGTATCATCAGCAGTAAGAGTACCTTCGTTTACTGAGTAAACGATTGTCTTGAGGTCGTTACCTGCGGGAGCTGAAATAACTACCTTCTTAGCACCTGCATTGATGTGAGCCATTGACTTATCCTTTGAGCAGTAGAAACCTGTGCATTCAAGAACAACGTCAACGTTGAGTTCAGCCCAAGGACAATCATTTGCATCCTTGCAAGCATAGATCTTGATTTCTTTACCGTCAACTGTGATTGAGTCTTCGCCTGCAACTACTTCGTGACCGTCATATCTGCCCTGAGCAGTGTCATACTTAAGAAGGTGAGCAAGCATCTTGGGGCTTGTGAGGTCGTTGATAGCAACAACTTCGTAACCTTCTGCACCAAACATCTGTCTGAATGCAAGACGACCGATACGGCCAAAACCGTTAATAGCAACTTTTACTGACATAATTATTTACCTCCAAAAAAATACTTTTTTGTATTACAAAATTTGCCTTATATATATTACCCTATTTCGCACATTTTTTCAACACATTTTGAAAAGATTTTTTTCCTTTTCAAAACATTTGTTATTCTCTACAAAAACTGTGCAAACAAAGGCTGAAAGGGTATAAATGTGACTAAAATTTCTCTTTGTAAAATCAGCTGTTCTGCTCGTCAAGAGACAGATAGAAGCTGCCGATAAACTCCTGAAGAAAGATTTCTGCTTCTTCGACTTCCATTTCACGAAGGGAATTCTCGGTGCTCTGAAGAGCTTTTTCAAACTCTTTATTGCCTGCCTTCATCTCTTCGATACACTTTATGAGTGCTGAAATTTTATCTGCCGCCTTGACAATTTTCCAGAGATAAGCGTCTTCTTCCTTTTTGAAAAAGGCATCTCTGTAGGTGTCTCTCATATCAGAAGGAAGCATTGAAAGAAGCTTTTCACCGGCTGTGTCTTCAACAACGGCATAGGCCTTTCGCATTTCTTCACTGTGATACTTTACAGGCGTTGGCATATCCCCCGTTATAATCTCTGTCATATCGTGATAAAGACCGAGGAAGGCTGCTCTTTCAGCGTTCAGATTCTTTCCGAGACGGGTGTTGCCGATTACACAAAGTGCGTGTGAAAGCACTGCAACGTCGTTACTGTGCTCACTGATATTTTCTGTCTGAGTGTTTCGCATAAGCGCCCAACGATTGATATATTTCATTCGTGAGTGCATCGCAAAAAAGTGATTGCTCATAATCAGATAATGTCGCCTTCCATACCCATTGCACATGAAGCAGCGTTTGATTCGTCTGTATCAATGTGCATAGCAAGTGCGTAAGCAGCGTTAACTCTTACGATTACATCACCGAAAATAAGGCTTCTGCCGTCTGTGTCAACCTTAACTGAAACGATGTCCTTATCCTTAAGGTTATACTTTTCAGCGTCAGCGGGAGTCATATGGATGTGTCTCTTAGCGATGATAACGCCCTCGTTGAGTTCAACCTCTCCCTTGGGGCCAACAAGCTTACAAGCGCCGCTGCCTGCGAGGTCGCCTGATTCACGGATGGGAGCCTTAACACCGATTGAACGAGCATCACCTGCTGAAAGCTCAACCTGGGTTTCGGGACGAACGGGTCCGAGGATTGATACGCCGGGGAATGAACCCTTGGGGCCGATAACCTGTACTCTTTCTTCACAAGCGTACTGACCGGGCTGTGAAAGGTCCTTTTTCTTTGTGAGCTCATAGCCTTCACCGAAAAGAATGTCAAGCACTCTGCGGCTTACGTGGATATGTCTTGCTGATGTTTCAACTAAAACGGGTCTGTTCATTTTAAAATTCCTCCAAATTTAATTTTTTTGCATAACAGATATATTTTACTACATATTTGTTTTAAATTCAATATGGGAAGCCGATTTTTTGCCGATATATTTTGCCGAAAAAAAGCGGAGGATATTTCCTCCGCCCGAACTGTTTTAGAATATAATTCTCAGAGCAGCCTCAACCCAACCGATCATAAGCATAATCTGAAGAAGGAATGAGAGAAGCTCATTGATTGCGCTGTCTCTTTCGTTCACTGTGTTATCCGCTTCTGAAATGTTCTGCCAGCAGATTGAAACGTTTTTGCCTTCAACAAAGAAGCTGTCGATTCCTACTGCATCCTTGCTTTCAGCCTTTTTAAAGCCGCACTTTTCAAGACCTTCTGAAAGAAGAGCTGCCATTTCTTCATTCATCATTGTGAGGGTTGAAACAACTCTCAGCTCATCAGCAGGCTCTTTCTGACGAAGCTCGCCCTCATAGAAGCCTGTGCACCACCAATATTTGTCTGTGGGGCGCTTGAATACAAATTCATATTCATCTGAATTTTCTTCAACCTGATGATAAAGACTTACATCCATTGTGGGCCAGTATTTTGCATCCTCAACCGCATTGAAGAGGGTGAAATCACTGGCAGGCTTTCCGTCGTGCTCTTTGTTGTAAAGACCAACCTCACAGCCATAGTAAGCAACATACTGTCCCTTCCAGAGCTGAAGCATAAAATCCTTATTTTCAAAGGTGAAGAAAACTCTGATATAGTCATATTCCATACCTGCATAAGGAGCAAGCATATCATAGATTCTCATAAAGCCGAAATCCTTCTGCCATGACTTCTTATCATTTGCATAATAGCAGTTGTTGTCGTAGTCATACTGGAAAGAAAGAATGTTGTGCTGTTCAAGGTAGCTGTTGAGTGCATTTTCATTTTCAACAACCTTAACGGGATATTTTGCAGAAATTGTCTTTCCGCCAACCTCTGCTGTTGCAATAATATCAACCTTACCTGCATTCACACCCTTGAGATTACCCTTTTCATCAACGGTTGCAATTGCTTCATCTGATGAAGTCCATATGATCTGAGGCTGGATCTCAACGCCTGTTACCGTTGCGGTAACCTTTGAGGTTTTACCCTTGCCGAGATAAATCATACCCTCGTGGGTGATTTCGATTTTCGGTTCTTCAGCTACAGCGAGAACACCTGAAGCGGAATCAAGTTCAAAATTTTCAGCGCTGCACATAAAAATAAACAAGCCTAAGAGCATAATAACACTGAAGAGAAGCGCTGTTTTTCTGAGCATCTTTTTCATTTGATAAAACTCCCTTTTTCAAAAATTTTCCATTTCATATGATATTACTTTGTTACAAAAATGTCAACATTTATTTAATTAATAATAATTAGTCTTAGCTGCAAAAAGTGTCAGAAAATCTGCTGAAGCTCTGTTATTTTTCTTTCTTTCGTGATAAAATAAGCTTATCTCAATCCAAGAGGTGAACAAATGATGACAGCTGAATTTGAAAAGCTTAAAGAAATCTGCCTTTCCTGCGAAAAGTGTGAGCTTTGCAAGGGCAGAAGAAATGTGGTTTTCGGTGTGGGAAACCCCAACGCAAAGGTGATGTTTGTGGGTGAAGGCCCCGGTGAGCAGGAGGACATTCAGGGTGAGCCCTTTGTAGGCAAAAGCGGTCAGCTTCTTGACAAATATCTTGAAATTATCGACCTCAGCCGTAAGGACAACATCTACATTGCAAACATTGTGAAATGCCGTCCCCCTCAGAACCGTGACCCGAAGCCTGAGGAGCAGGATGCCTGCATTGATTATTTGCGAAAACAGGTTAAGCTCATTCAGCCGAAGATAATTGTGTGCCTTGGCAGAATTGCGGCACAAAGACTCATCTCCCCCGATTTCAGGGTGACAAGTCAGCACGGAGAGTTTATCGAAAAGGGCGGAATTCTTTTCATGGGTACATTTCATCCGTCGGCACTTCTCAGAAATGAAGCCAACAAGCCGTCAGCACTGAGTGATTTTCAGGCGCTGAGGGATAAGATAAAAGAACTCTCGTTATAACAGTAACAGCTCGGAAAAATCCGAGCTGTTTTGCTTTATTTTTGAAATTCATAATGAGTGAACATTTCCGTATCAACACCGTTTCGTGTATCCAAAAAGTAAACTGTGCTGCCGCCAAAATCAGGAACGTAATAAACTATATATTCGCCGTCGTTATACATTCTCGCTCTGAACAAACCCTGATTAACTGTAAATCTGACTTGACTTTTCTTTCTGTTTTCTATGTTGTACTTATAAATAACTCCATAGTGCCTGAAAAATCCGCCTAAAAACTGTTTATAAAAAACCAATGTATTTTCATCGGTAAATCCGAGACAGACATCTTTGTTTTCAAAAATCTCTCTTTCTCCGTTTTTCAGCAGAGTCCATTGATTCAGATTTTCAGCAGTTTTACTCTTATACAGAATTTTTTCATCAGAAACAAAAACTTCATCAACGCAGTTATAATCAAAAAATGTATATCCTAAATCTTTGGTTTCTCTGTAACACTCAGCTTCCCATTCTGTATAGTAAAAATACTCTTCAAGATTGAGTTCACCTTTGAGGTATCTTTGATAATCGTAGCTGTTATATACAGTAACATCATCAACTATCAGATTCAGTGCTTCAGCAGAAAAATCCACACTGTACAGTGAAGCCGCTTCGTGACCGATATAATACGCAACCACCGAGTCCTTGTAAACATACAATTTTATGGGTAAGGTTTCAACTTCCATTTCAGAAACCACTTTATTATGTTCATTGATTTTCAGCAAAAATCTTTTTCCCTCGTCTGAAATTGCGGCACAAAAAATCTCGTCCGCCTCATTAAACACAGCATAGTGAATATGCTTATAACCATCAACCTCTATAACTGTTCCAGCGGAATTTTCTTTGGTAAAAAAGCTGACTCCTCCGTTATGTTCAGACGATATGTACTCTGTATTAAGTCTTTCATAAGCATAGCAGTTGTTAAAAACCACTCTGTATTCTTTCTCCTTTATTTCGCTCTGTGCTTTTATATCATAGCAGATATACGCAGATAAAGCGGCTATCAGCAAAGCCATAGCAGATAATATTATACAGGTTATTCTTTTCTTTCTGTTCATTTTCATCACCTGATTTCATTATAAGCCTTTTATTATATTTTTTCAATATCGTTCATCTTACAATTATCTTAAGATTATCTTCTTTACATTATCTTTGTTCTGTGCTAAAATACAATCAGTATTTTTTATGAGGTGAAAATCATGAGCGTAACAAAAACACTTTTTGACACTATGCCTGACGGCAGAGAGGTTTATCTTTACACAATTGAAAACAACAACGGCATTTCTGCCGGCATCATCACAAGAGGTGCAACCCTTCAGTCATTCAATTGTCCCGACAAGGAGGGCAAAATGGGCGACATCATTATGGGCTTTGACAAGGTTGCTGACCACATCAAATCAGGTACATACACAGGTAACGTTATCGGTCAGTATGCAAACAGACTCTGCGGCGGTAAGTTCACAGTAAACGGCACCGAATATCAGGTTACACAGAACGAAAAAGGCAAAACCTGTCTTCACGGCGGCGGAGAATACAACAGCGCACTCTGGAAGGCTATTATCATTGACGACTGTGCAGTTGAATTCAGCTACGACAGTCCCGACGGATGTGAAGGCTTCCCCGGCAATGTAAAGGTTACTGTTGTGTACTCTCTCAACGACCACAACGAGCTTGAAATCAACTACGAAGCAGTATCAGACAAGGACACCATTCTCAACTTCACAAACCACGCATACTTCAATCTCGGCATTGAAAACGGCAATGTGCTCGACCACGAGCTTATGCTGAACTGCGATTACTTCACTCCCACAGACGCTGACAGTATTCCCACAGGCGAAATCAGAAGCGTTGAGGGTACTGCCTTCGATTTCAGAACACCGAAGAAAATCGGCAAGGATATCAAAGCAGACGACGAACAGCTCATTATGTGCCGTGGCTATGACCACAACTTCTGCGTAAACGGTGAAATCGGCAAGCTCCGCACAGTTGCAAAGGTAACAGATGAAAAGAGCGGAAGAAAGCTTGAGGTTATGAGTGACCTTCCCGGTGTTCAACTTTACACAGGCAACTTCATTGACGGAACAGAAACAGGCAAGGGCGGTATGGTTCTGGAGCAGCACTACGGCTTCTGCCTCGAAACTCAGTTCTATCCCGACACACCCAACCAGCCGAACTTCCCTCAGTGCACATTCAAGGCAGGCGAAAAGTTCAAGTCAACAACTATTTTTAAGGTGTAAAATTAAATTTCATATAACTAAACCGCCGAGGATTTCTCCCCGGCGGCTTTCATTTCATCTGTAACTTATTTGAATATCTTTTTGAAAAGCTGAATTACCCAATTGATTAAAGCTGTTACAGCAACGAAAATTTTGCTGTGCTTATCTGTGGGTTTGTCAACCTTTTCGTCTGCCTCCCAGTTTTCGGTGTCACAGTTTTCTGTTGTCATAACTGAAATTTCACCGTCACCGTCTTCATCGGGATTTGTATATTCATATACAACAAACTGTGAAGGCCAGCAGGAATTGTTGATTGTCACCTTCTCTTTTGATGAAGCAATGTCATAAAGGAGTCTGAGTTCCCAGTCAGACCAGTTTGAATGGCTTGAGCCCTTGATAAACCATGTGCTGTCAGGGAAAAGGCAGGTTGAAGCGTCAATCTGACCGTCAGGTGAAAGATACTTTCCGAGGCCTGCAGCCTGTCTTGAAGCAATGTGATCGGGTGCAAGGTCCTTATAGAGTGTGCCTGTTGTTGCACCGAAGGATGAACGGCGCACTGAAGCAAACTGATCGGAAACAAGGTCGCTTGTTTCACAAATAGGAAGTATCTGGAATCCGTATTTTGAAATAACACCGAAGTTAACACCGTTTTCTACTGTTGTGGTAAGAATTTCGGGAATTCTCTGACGTACAACTGTGTTATAATTATCAAGCTTTGCAATAAGTCCTGCATATTCTTTTCTCTTCTCGCTGCCTTCGGGACCAAACACATACTGCATAGCAGTAGGATAATCCTGAGGTGATACGCAAGCCCAGTAGTTAGGCCATGTATAGAACGTTGAAAGAGCGAGAGCTGAAGTAACACCCTCTACCAGCTTATAATAAAGCCATTCCTCAGTAGCGCCGATAACTCTTTCAATCACACCTGTCTGAACAAGCATTTCAATTGTTGTGCCAACAAAATCATCAATATCAAACAGTCCGATTTTGCCGCAGTCCTTGAGTGTTCTGTTTACAGCCGCAGCATCAACATTGAACTTACCGCTGATTACTTCACTGAGCATTTCTGCACCGCCTACAACACTGCCGTCAAAAGCAACACCTCTGATGTGCTGTGCTGCGTGTTCAGGATAAACTGCAAGATAAGCTGTAACAACATTTGTACCGAGACAGCTTGCCACAATACCGACTTCTTCAACTCCGTTAACCTTTGTTGAAGCTAAAATATCATCAATATATTCCTTGAGTTCCTTTGCAGATTCGATAGGATCAAGTCTCCAGTCATAGTAGAACCAGTATCTGTCGTGAACATAGCACTTTCTACCGTCGCTTGTGTTCCATGCCTGATCATTGTGTCTTACTCTGTTCATTTTTTGAATTCTTTCCTGACGAAGACCTGTGCCGTACTGTGCGTTGCCGTCTTTGTCAAGAAGTGAATTTTCAAAAAGCTCACTGATTTCCTTCTGAAGATTTTTGTAATAAGGATCCCAGTTGTCGTTCAGAAGACCGTCAACGAGGAATGGCATAAGGATGTTTGCGATGGATTTGAGAAGCTCACTGTTATCCTCTTCCTCTTCATCGTCGCTTTCAAGAATTGAAGCAAAATCCTTATAATGGAAAACCTTGTTGCCATCTTTGTCTACAAGCTTTTCACCGTCACCTGAAATACGGATAACGGGAATATCGCTGAGGCTCTGTGATATCCATTCGGTTGGCTTAGCAAATGCTGTCACAGACCAGACGCTCATAAGCATAATAAGTGCCAGAATTAATGCGACTGATTTTTTAATGGTTTTTTTCATTATACGTTTCCTCCTTAAAACCGCAGAGCTTACTCTGCCAAGCTACACGGTAAAAATCAAATTACAGAAGCTGCCATATATCTTCTGTATCTGATTACTAATTATACATTAATTTCACATTCTTGTAAAGTAATTTTACCGAAATGCTATTGATTTGAAAATATCTTCTCAGCACTGCGTCTTCTGCCTTGAAACTCAGTTCTGTCCCGACACACTAAATCAACCGATATCCCCCCACTGCACATTCAAGACAGGAGAAAAGTTCAGAACAACAACTATTTTTAAGGTGTAAAAATCAATTATATAAGAAAAGAACCGCCCCACACGGAGCGGTTCTTTTGTTGTGTTATCAGCCACCGAACAGATCGTTAAGTGTGCTTGCTATTGCAAACATTCTGAAAAAGTCTGTTGCATCACCACTCTGACCGAACAACGCCACCTTAATAGCATAAAGCGGAAGTGTAAAAGGAATAGCAGCAATAGCAAAGGGAGCTAACATAATGTCAAATGCAAGAAGTGCGTCCTTATCCATTTTATTTTCTCCTTTCTTAATATTTTCTCCTCTATATGCGTCGCACCCCCTGAACGGGAGTTATAGAGCTGATGGGGGCGACTCCTGCTGACAACCGTAAGGCCATCAGCAAGAGTCTGTATCACAAACTGTAATTGCGTCGCGGCAAAAGCTACAGCGTGATATCAAATCAAGAGTCTCTCTTCTTATAATTTATGAATACACAATTTCAATTGTTTCTGTGTCGTTGCCTGCAAGACCTATAGTAGCACTGATAGGTCCAGTCTTGCCTGTACCCGTACCTTCAACTGTTGAAGTTACATTGTAGCTTACAAGTCTGCCCTCAGCGTCAACTTTAGCGGTGATTATTGCGCCTTGGTAGTAAATGTCTGCTGAACTGATTTTAACAGGACCAAGATCAAGATTTTCAGGGATAACACCCATGCAGATGTAGTGGTGCTGAAGTGCACTTTCAACGAGTTCACCGTCAGCATATTTTACACCGTAGGTTCTTACACCATCAAAAACGGCTTTTTCGCTTGCAAGAACAAAGCTATAGTCGGTTGTGCCGTCTTCGTTTGCAGTTTTCTCAGCGGTGATGAGACCTGCAGGATAAAGGCTGATAGTGTCAAGCAGATACGATGTTTCGCCTTTTTTAAGCGTTTCTGTATCTGTTGTTTCACCTGTGAAGTTGTCTATAATAGGCTGCACTATACCTTTAACTACCTGAGGACAGTCTCCGATTTCAACTTCAAGGTCTCTTGTTCTTGTAAGTGCTGCATCGTCAGGAATAGCAGCTGCGGTGTCGTTGACTAAATTCTGAAATTCTTCGATAATAATTGCAGCGTCGTCATCGTCTTCAAGTGTGTCCTGTGATTCGTCGGGAATAAGATCCGTATCAATATCAAAGCTGAATTCAGGATAGCTGATGTCAAAGCTTTCATTTCTGTAGCCCTTAAGCTCAACATTAAGACCCATATTTACCTTACCGCTGCCTTCAACAGGCATAAGAATGTCAAGAGTGATGAGTCTGCCCTCTGCGTCAGCAGTTGCTTTTACTGTTGTTCCGGGATAGTAAATTGTTGCACACTTGATTTTTACGGGATCAAAATTAAGATAGCTCATAAGCATAACATCAGATACGTCGTAGTTGTAGAAGTTGCCGTAGCCGAGATTTCCGTCTGAATCAAGCAGATAATCGTCTTCACCGTCAAAGAAGGTTGCTTCGTCAACAAGAAGGAATTCATAATCTGTTGTGCCGTCTTCGTTAACTGTCTTTGTTGCACTCTGAAGACCGTAAGGATTCACATATACGCTCTGCATACCTGATGCGAAAAACTGCTGGTATGTATACTCAGTAACTTCGTCAACAAGATAATCTTCAACAATGGGGTTTGCAAGATCTGCAACAAGCTTTCCGCCGGTGCAATCTACAATTTCAATGCCTACCTTTGCTGTCTTTATGTAATTGATAGGCTTTTCGGGATAGCAAAGCACACGGGCCATATCGTTGAATTCTTCACAAAGATAGTAAATATCATCGTCTTCGCCGAGGTTTGTTGTGTCTGCTGAGGGAAGATAATCCTTGTCGATGTAGCTTATTCCGAAGGTTTCCCTGAACTTCTTTCTGAGGCTTTTGAAGAAGCTTTCAATTCTGTATCGGATTTCATAGATTCTTTCGCGGATTGTTTCAAAGATACCTAAGCCGCCGTCCTGATCTTCATAATAGCCGTCGTCGAAGCCGTTGTTGTAGCCGTCACCGAAGCCGTCGGTATAGCCGTCATTGTAGCCTGAATTATAACCGTCATCGTAGCCTTCATCATAGCTGCCTGTGGTTGTTTCAGGTGTTTCTGTTGTACCCTCTGCACTTACAAATGTTACTGAGCCGAAAAGCATCATAAGCGCAAGAAGCAGAGCAGTAATTGTTCTGAAGTTTCTGTTTTTCATTTTCATTATCTCCTTTTCTGTATATATCATTCATCCCAGTGCCAGGCACCGCACCTGCACTGTTCATTGATACCGAATAAATCCCAGATTCTGAAGAGCATTAGATAAATAACCCTTGCTACGCCCTTTTTATGACAGATGCAGCTGCAATAATCGCATGCATCATATTCAGCCATGTCATAGAATCTGTAGCTGTATAAGCTGTAACCATCACCTAAAGAAAGCAGAATGTACGCTGATGAGTTTTCCTTGAAGGATGCCATATCTATATTAAGCTCAACGTCAACTCTGTAAACACCAACCTTGTCAATTGTTACTGCATCAGTGAAAGCGGTAATATTACATTCCTTTGTGCGGATTTCAGTTTCACCGTTCATTTTTGTGATTTTATATGTAATGCTTGTAAGAACATTATTTTTTTCAACTGTGTAGTCTATGAGATCGATTCTTCTGTAAGGACAGTCGATCACTTCAACAGGCACTTCAACACTTGCATCACAGTAAACGAACTCAACCGATGAGCCCATTTCCTCAGGAAATTCTCCGTCAGTGTATACGCTTTCAGCAACAAGCGGTCTTCCGTCAAGACTGAGGGGACCGCACCAGCCTGTATATTCCCCCTGTATAATCGGAGCTGTTTTTGTTGTACCGTCAGCATATTCAATTATCATTTCCTTGCCTTCGAAATAATCCCAGTAGTACATTTTATGATGAAACGGTTCAAACTCACACGCCGGTCTGATGCTTTTTATATAGCTTTCAACAATTTTACATTCAACTTCGCCTTCAAAACGCTTATTATTGCCTCTTTCAAAGCTGATTGTAAGCTCAACATTTACGGGTACAGTATCGTCACCGTTTTCAATTGCTTTTTTGCAGTCCTCATAGCTTACATTGAATTTGGGACCTGAATAGCTTGTAGTGCTCGGTATTTCGTCAAATAATCTGTCAAGCTCAACGGTTTTTCCGTTTGAAAAGCTTACAATAAGATTATCGTAGTAAAAGCCTGAAGCAGGCGTTGAGGCATGAGGGTCATTCTGAAGAACTATAATATCTTCGTTAAGAACATCATGAAGCTTTTCGATTTCCTTCATAGAAATCATAACACCCTCATCAAATTTTACCGATTTGATTTCAGGGTTTATGAGGCTGAGAGCTGCAAAGCTCTGAAGTGGTACAATGCTCATAAGCATAAGTATTGCGAAGGTGGTTGCGAGGATTCTCCTCAATTTTTTCATTGTTTTTACCTCCATATTTCTTTTAAGGGATATTCGACACTTTGCACCTTTTTGTTGAATAAATAAAAAACGTCACGGCGCAGTTAGGCAGTTTCGTGCCTTCTGTTGCCGTGACGGTGTATTTATTGTATTTCCGGTTCGCTTTTCCCTGTTTTTATAGTCTCCCCTAAATGACAATAAAAAGTGCGCCCCCAACAACGGAACGCACCGAAAAATGCATTCCTTTGCCGCGACGCAAAATTATTAAATACAGACCGTTCAGGGATATAATTTAATAAAAGGAATACATTTTTTCCAAAATAAATTCCCTTCTCGGTTTTGCGGTATCCAATTTCACGTCGCAAAATCAGTATAACATAAATTTCGGGAAATATCAATAGATTGGAAGAAAAACGGCAGTCGTCTGACTGCCGTTAAAAATTACGCTGCTTTTTCTTTTTTCTTGAACTTTGAGAAAATTGCGTTAAGCACTTTATCAACATAGGGATAAAGAAGCTTTGCAATAAGCACACCGATAAGTGCATAGATGATGCCTACAATTGCGCCGCCGATAACGTCTGTGCAGTAGTGAACCTCAACATAGATACGGCTGAAGCCCATAATTGCTGCAAAGATTGTTGTGGGAACACCGAGCTTTCTGTCGTGGCAGAGAAGTGCAATTGCTGCAGCAAAAGCTGATGATGTGTGACCTGAGGGGAATGAGAAGCTTGAGGGCTGGTGAATCTTGAAGTAGGGATACTTGTAAACCTCATACCACCAGTCATATGCTTCAGGGTCAAGGTTGAAGGGACGGGGTCTTGCAATAAGCTCTTTAAGTACAAGGTTGTTGAGCACAAGCATTACAACGAGTGCAACGAGAATGCTTACGCCTGCTTTGCGGTATTTCTTTGTGCAAAGAAGAACAAGACCGAGAACGATGAAAATAATGCCCTCATCACCGAGTGTTGTAACTGTTGTCATAATTGCTGTGAGGAAGTGACTCTGAATGCTCTGTACCCATTCGAATACTGCAAGGTCAAATCCAAGCAAGCTGTCGAAAAATGCTGTCATTTTGATTTTTCCTTTCTGTCTTCATTAATTTATATTTACCCTTACGGGTTAAATATCCTTAGGATAATATTCAAACATACCCTTTGCTATGTCAAGGACACAGTATCTGCCGTCACAGACCGCACCGGGATTTACGGCAAAAATTCCCGTTGCCGCATCGCTGTAGAGATTTCTCTGATGAGTGTGACCATAAAGAGCAAGGTTGCCCCTGACGGAGGCAGTTTTGTTTATCAGCTCACGGAGAGTACTTCTCACTCGGAAAGCATCACCGTGACACGCCATAATGGTTACACCGTCAATATGCTTATATGCCTCTTTGTTTTCCTGATAGCAGAAATCGTTGTTACCCTTCACGCAGATGAACTTCTTTTTCGGATAATCAGGTTTAACCTTTTCAATATCAGAGAGTCCGTCGCCGAGAAAGAAAACAATTTCGGCTTCAGGTTCAGTGTCAAGAATTCTTCTGAGAAAATGCACCGCACCGTGTGAATCGGAAAGAACAAGAACTTTCATTCATATCCCCGCCTTTCCTTTCATAGAATTGAATATATCTTAGATATATTATCACAAGTCAGGTGGTTTTTCAATGGATAACGGCACAAAAATTTCCAAAGAACAGATAGAAAATATGAAAACAGAGCTTGAAAGCGTAAAAAAAGAAAACGGAGACATCAACACCTTCCTTCAGAAATATCTTGACAGAGAACAAGGCGAACGGGTCAAAAGGGTGCTTTCTGATCCGCAGAAAATAAAAGAGATTCTCTCCTCTCCCCTTGCGAAAAGCTTTATGGAGAAATACGAAAGCAAGGAGTAACCCCTATGGATTTAAGCTCACTGAACCTTGACAATCTGGGCGATATCATGGCTTCTTTAAGCGAAGAAGATATGGCAAAGCTAAGCTCTCTTGCAGATGAGCTTATGGGCAGCGGGCAGAAGGAAAAAAGCAAGCCATCTCAGGATGACAGCAATTTTTTCTCAGGGATAAATCCTGATATGATGGCAAAAATGATGAGCATTATAGGAAAGCTCAACTCTGCGCCCAAAGACCCACGCTGTGACCTTATCAATTCGCTGAAGCCTCTTTTAAGCAAAGAAAAACAGCAAAAGGCCGATGAAGCCGTAAAGATGCTTCAGCTTCTGTCGGTGATACCTCTTCTGGGAGATTCCTTACAGTTATGAACATAAATCTTGCCGACAGAGATTCTTCACTTGTCCTCACTCTTCTCATCCTCCTTTTAAGCGAAAGCACAGACGAAATCCTTGTTATGGCGCTGCTGTATATTCTCACTTGACAAAGAGCAAGCCTTTTAATATAATAAGGTGAATTCTAAAAGGAGGACAAGTGAAATGACCTACAGTTACAGACCTCAGGGTGTTTGCGCAAGAGGACTCAGCTTTGAAATTGAAGATAATATAGTTAAAAATATTGAATTCATGGGTGGCTGCTCAGGTAACACTCAGGGTGTTGCCGCTCTTGCAGAGGGTATGGATGCAAACGAGCTTATTGAAAGACTTGCAGGAATCCGTTGCGGATTCAAAAGCACATCCTGTCCCGACCAGCTTGCAAAGGCAGTTGCCAAAGCACTCGAAGAATAAAAAGAGCCGACGGGCTCTTTTTTTTATTCAGAGTTGAGAGTTCAGAGTTAAGAGTTGAGATGTGGTCACGTTTTTATACTCAGACAACAAGCAATATATTCCCCGCGAAATTAAAACACAAAATCGGATAAACAGTAAATTATATCCGCCTTTACCGATACAAACAATAAAAAGAAAGTCCGCCGAGTAAGCAAATCTGCTTTGGCGGACTGATTGTTTAATTTCAGTAACACATTGAAACGGATAAAATCGGAGCGAAGCGACCCGCATTTCAACTTTCCACTTTCAACTTTTCACTTTGTTTCGTAAGCTTCTTTTCCGGAAGCTGAGCAACGATTATTGCGGCAAACATAAGGATACAGCCGATTGCTTCCCTTGATGTGGGAATCTGATGAAGAACAATCATGCCTGAGATTACTGCAAACACAGATTCAAGACTCATTATCATTGAAGCAACCGTAGGCTGATTCATTTTCTGCTGACCTAAAATCTGAAGGGTGTAAGCCACACCGCTTGACATTATGCCTGAATATGCAATTGACGGAGCTGCTGCCTTAATGAGCTCAAGGCTTACCTCTTCAGAGAGAAGCATAGGCACAGAAGCAATTATTCCGCACACAAGAAACTGCATTGCTGAAAGCTTCACACCGTCAACGTGAGGTGAAACATAATCGATAATGAGAATATGCACAGCATAGCAGGCGGCACAGAGAAGCACATAGAAATCTGAGCTCTGCACACTGTTTTCTGTTACACAAAGAAGATAAAGGCCCACAAGTGAAACCGCAACGCAAAGCCAGATAAGCGGTCTGATTTTCTTTTTGAGCGCAATTGAGAAAATGGGTACAAGAAGAATGTAAAGTGCAGTTATAAAGCCTGCCTTACCCGGTGAAGTACCCTTATCAATGCCCACCTGCTGAAGCACAGAAGCAAAGGTCAGACAAACGCCGCAGGCAAGTCCGCCGAAAAGGAAGAACTTTTTATCCTTATTTTTTTCTGCTGCAGCTTCTGCAGTATTTTTCTTTTTAAAGGCTCCCATTATGAAAATAACGGGAACAAGTGCAACGCTGCCGAGAAGGCTTCTCAGCGCAATAAAGGTGAAGGGGCCCACATATTCTGCGCCTGTGGTCTGTGCAACGAAGGAGCTGCCCCAGACAATAGCGCAAATCATCAGCATTATGCTGCCCACAAGATTATTTTTCTTTTCTGCTTTCATAATTCTGTCTCCTGAAATTTATGCTAAGGCGGGTATATACTGACCGAGAAGTGCAAAAAGTGCACAGATAAACGGTGCAAAAACAAGGGCAGGAAAATAGTTTGCAACCTTGATTTTTGTAATACCCATAAGATTGAGTCCGAGAGCGAAAATCATAAGTGAACCCACACAGGTAATTTCTGCAATTGCCGCCTCATTCAGAACAGAGTCAAGAAGACCTGAAAGAAGCACAAGTCCGCCCTGAAAAACAAGCACAAAAAGCGCGGCAAAAATCACACCGATACCGAGAGAAGCAGAAAGCATCATTGACGAGAAAAGGTCAAGAATACTCTTTGTAAAAAGGGTTGTGTTGTCACCCTTAAGACCTGCTTCAAGAGAGCCGATGATTGTCATTGCGCCCACACAGAAAAGCAGGCTTGCAGTAACAAAGCCCTCAGCAACGGAAGCTTTTCCGTTTTCGGTCTTTTTCATTTTTCTTTGCAATATATCACCTGCGGAATTAAGCTTTCCGTCAATATCAAGTGCTGTGCCAACCAAAGCACCAAGCACCATTGAGATAATTGCAACGAGCACATTCTGTCCCTTCAGCATACCTGAAATGCCGATGAAAACAGTACACAGACCGATGCCTGTCATAACTGCGCCGCTGTATTTTTCGGAAATACCTTTTTTGAAAACAAGTCCGACTGTACTTCCTATAAGCACCGTAAGGACATTCACGAGAACACCTGTCATTTTTTCACTTCCAAAAATCAAATCTGCCATAGAGTATATCACAAGCTTCACTCAAAGTAAAGATAATATTTTACGGAGAGTTATGGTAAACTCTCCGTATTTTTCTATAAGTTGATTTCAAAAAAAGAGGTGTCATGCAAGACACCCCTTAAAAATCAGTTTTCATAAGCGCCAACAATTTTGCCAACATACATTCTGTGATAATCCTTCTGAGCATAGTTTTTGCCGTCAAGACTTTCATCAACAAAGCCCTTGGGATCAAGGTCCTGATAATAAAGCTTTTCGCAGACAATTGTGAGTCTGCTTTCAGAAAAGCCCATGCTACCGTCAACGCTTACAGGAGTAAGACCTGTTTCCTTTGCCTTGTCGCAGTCTCTTCCGCTGTTTCTTCCGCAGAAGGTAAGAGCCTTTTTGTATTCCTCGGAGAAAAAGCTGAGAGTGAATCTTTCGTTTTTCTCTGTGAATTCATAGGTGTAGCGCTGAGGACGGATAAAGATGAAGCATACATCCTCATTCCACAGCTCACCCATAGCACCCCAGGAAGCAGTCATTGTGTTATAGCTGTTTTCATCACCCGCTGTAATAAGGCACCAGGAATCATCGAAGAGTGAAACTGCATTTTCCTTAAGCGCTTTGATATCAATTTTCTTCATAGCCGAACCTCTTTATCAGATACTTATCAGATTATATGATTTCTTCAATGAGTTTATCCATCATAATAAGCATTCTGGGAAGGTGGAAGGGACCCTTGAAGGTGCTGCCCTTACAAGCAGGCTCTGTAGGCTTGCCGTCACGGCGGAGATAGCCGTACCATTCACCGTATGTTCTCTCTGAGAAGTAAGTTTTTACATATTCAAAGGTCTTTTCGAAGCATTCGAAGAAGTATTCTTCATTTGTATCTCTGAGAGCCATAAGTGAAGCAATTACAATTTCATTGTGGGGCCACCAGAGCTTCATATCATGCTCATAAGCTTCGGGAGGATTGCCGAGGCAGTCAAAGAAGTAAAGAAGACCGCCGTATTCCTTATCCCAGCCCTTGTCAAATGCCATACGGAAGATTTCTCTTGCTGTCTTGTGAATTTCTTCATTCTTCTGATAGTTAGCTTCTTCCATAAGGAACCAGCTGCATTCGATGTCGTGACCCGGATTTACAACTCTGCCTGCTGAAACGTCTGACATAAACTCACCGTTCATACCGACGCTTTCAAGTGTGCAGCCGATTTCAGGCTTGAAGTGATACTTAACGATTTCTTCAATGCACTCGTTGCTGTATCTGTCATAAAGCTCTTTGTTTTCGGGGTCAACTCTGCGCATAATTGCAGTTGTGTTGAGGAAAATCATAGGATTGCCGAGAGCTCTGCCTGTTCTTGTTTCGGGAATTGTCTTTGCGCCAAGACCTGTGGGGTCTGCTGCACCGTGGTTAAGGTCATAGATAATCTTATAAGCCTTTTTAGCTCTTTCAAGACATTCCTTATCGCCAGTAACACCGTAATATTCAGCGTTTGCGATACAGTAAAAGCTTTCTGAGAAGCAGTATCTTCTCTGTCTGAGAGGCTTACCGTCTGCAGTTACTGTGAAATACATTCTGTCACCGCATTCACGGTTGATGCAGTATTTTTCCATAAAGTCAAGGCAACTCTTTGAAGCAGCGAGCCATTCTTCCTTCACACCGTAAGCGTGGCAGAGATATGCAAAAATCCAACCGCATCTGCCCTGCATCCATACGCTCTTGTCTGTTGAGTAGATTTTACCCTCTTTGTCAAGGCAGGTGTAAACACCGCCGTTTTCCTTATCAAGACCGTTTTTGAGCCAGAAGTTTACGCATATATCAAGTTCTTCCTTTGCCCACTTCTGAGCTTCAAGCAAATATTCTTTATTCATAATAATTCACCTCGGAAAATCAGCCTAAAAATTCAGCCTTTGCGTCGTCAATCATCTTTTTAACTGCTGCAGCCTTAGGCTTACCCTCAGCTGTAAGAGGCATAAGAGGAGCTCTTACTGAACCGATGTCGATACCCTGAAGACGAAGAACTTCCTTTGCTGCTGCATACATATTGCATCCGCAGTCGCACATTGCATAAATAATTGCATTAACCTTGTGCTGAAGTGCATTTGCAGTCTTGATGTCGCCTGCTTTAAGAAGCTCGTCAAGCTTTAAGAAAAGCTCAGGCATAACACCGTATGTACCGCCGATACCGCCTTCTGCACCGATTGTACGGCCTGCGATAAACTGCTCGTCGGGACCGTTGAAGATTACAACATCATCTCCGCCGATCATTTTGAAGGTCTGGATATCCTGAGTGGGCATTGATGAGTTCTTTACACCTACAACTCTGGGATTCTTAAGCATCTCTTTGTAAAGAGGAAGAGTAAGGCTTACACCTGCAAGCTGAGGAATGTTGTAGATTACGAAATCGGTGTTGGGTGCTGCTGATGAAATATCGTTCCAGTATTTTGCAATTGCATCTTCGGGAAGTCTGAAGTAAATTGTGGGAATTGAAGCGATTGCATCAACGCCGAGGCTTTCTGCGTGTGCAGCAAGCTCCATTGAATCAGCTGTATTGTTGGAAGCAACGTGAGCAATAATTGTCATCTTGTCGCCAACTGCTTCCATAACAGCTTCAAGAATAAGCTTTCTTTCTTCCTTGCTCTGATAGATACACTCACCTGATGAACCGCAGACATAAAGACCCTTTACACCCTTTTCAAGAAGGTATGTTGCAAAAGCCTTTGTTCTTTCTGCACTTACTGAACCGTCATCGTTGTAGCAAGCATAAAAAGCAGGAATAACGCCATGGTATTTTTCAAGATTTCTCATTTTAAAGACTCCTTTTTTAATCATATATGAGTAAATATTACCACAATATTTTTGTAATGTCTATAAGTTAGCTAATTATTTTAAGAGTTTATCTCTCTTTGCGGTGTGACAGTTACGCTTTTTTCAGTTGAGTGCAGACGGTAAGAGACGGGGCGCCGACCGCCGTGCTTTACGCACGGCTGCCGCACGGAGGAATCTGCGGCGCCGAAGGGCGCAGATTCCTCCATGAGGTAACAGAATGTTTCATTCTGTAGTCGGCGCCCCTTTCCCCGTTTCCGCAAATTGAAAAAAAGACTGTCACACCGTAGTGCAACAGTCTGCAGAATTATTTCTGTCCGTAATAAGCATTGGGTCCGTGCTTACGCATATAATGCTTGTCGAGAAGATACTGCTCAATGGGTTTTGCTTCGGGATTGAGCATTTCTGTTTTGAGCGCCATTTCAGCGGCTCTTTCCATTACAACCGCATTGTGAACCGCTTCGTTTGCATCCTTGCCCCAGGCAAAAGGTCCGTGACCTCTTACTACTACACCCGGCACCGCTTTGGGGTCTTTTCCCTCAAAGGCTTCGATAATAACTGTGCCTGTGTTCTTTTCATAAGCCTCTTCAACCTCTTCTTTTGTAAGCTGTCTTGTGGTGGGAATAGGGCCGTAGAAATAGTCTGCATGGGTTGTACCGTAAGCAGGAATGCTTCTGCCTGCCTGCGCCCATGAGGTTGCCCAGGTGGAATGTGTGTGGATCACACCGCCGATTTCAGGAAAAGCCTTGTAAAGCTCAATATGTGTAGGAGTATCTGATGAAGGTCTGAGATTGCCCTCAACAACATTGCCGTCAAGGTCAACAACAACCATATGCTCAGCCTTCATTTCGTCATATTCAACACCGCTGGGTTTAATTACGATAAGACCGCTTTCTCTGTCAATTTCACTTACGTTACCCCATGTAAAAGTAACAAGTCCGTGTTTCGGAAGCTGAAGATTTGCTTTTAAAACTTTTTCTTTAAGCTGTTCTAACATTATTATTTTCCTTTCAGATTGATGTGTTTTCAATTATGAATGTTGTTACACTGTTGGGTTCAAGATTTGCTCTGAAAATTTTATTTTCAACTCTGAGCTTTTCTTCCTCGTGCCACTTTTTGCCGTCGGCTGTGCTACCTGAGGTGACAATCACCTGAGCTTCGGCTCCCACAGTCAGGAAATCACTGAGATCAAGCTCAGCCTTTCGGCTTTTCCCCTTGGTGTTAACCGCAACAACAACCAACTTTTTATTTTCTTTATCATAAGCGCCAAGAGTGTTTTTGTCAATATGTACAAGTGTCATTCCCGGTCTTATATATCGGCTGAACTGACCGCAGGCATAATATTTCTGAGTGAGGATAATTTCCTTTTTGTCGTGGTCGCAGCAGGTAAGTCCCCAGAAGCCTTTTGATTCATCGTAGTTTCCCCAGTCGGGATTTCCATCGTAGCCGTCTTTACTTCTGTGAAGGTCAATTGTAAGCCACATTATCCACGCCGAGGGAGAAAGACCGTTTATGTCCTTGATTATCTTTTTTGCAAACCACAGAGCGCTTGCCATATCCCCTGCGTTTTCACCGTCAACACCCGACCAGTCAGTTTCACTCTGCCAGAGATTGAAGCCTTCTTTTTTTCTCATCTCCGAAAGAGTTTTCATACGGTGAACCATATAGGTATGAGTGCTGATTCTGCCGATAGCCTTTTTTGCTTCATCAGAGTATTTCTTGTAAGCCGTAACCTGTCTGCTTGTGGAGGTTTCATCTGAAGCTGCAACAATAATATGCGAAAGACCCTCTTTATCAAAAGCCTTTCTTGTTTCCACAATAACATCAGACTGCATTTTACCCGGATCAAGGTGGCAGCCCTCCTGCTTCGGAGAATTCATCTTCCAATAATTTGTGTTAGGCTCATTCATAGGCGCAACACTTTTTATTCTGATTCCCTTTTCCGTTTCGATATATTTTGAAACGTGGGCAAGATATTCTGCAAACTCAGTAATGCACTCAGCTTTAAGGTTATTGTCGGTTGCATTGTGACTTCCTGAAGAGCAGCCGCTGACTGTCATAAAGTATGGCGGTGAATTTGAAAACACCTCAACCCATGCATCCTTGCCCGCCGCCTTATAACAGCATTCAAGAACATTCAGCTGATTTCGGTCAGCTTCATAATTCCAGAGCTTTTCTCCTGTTTCCTTGTTGAAGTCAAGATAACCGGGAATTGCAGAGTCTGAGCGTTTTATGTGGTTGTGTGTAGGGTCATCTCCTCCGCCGATATTATATCGCATAATGTTGAGATTAAGTCCTTCAGAAGAGAAGAAAAGCTTTGCCGCTTTTTCGCTCAGCTCGTCGCTGTAGCCTATACGGTGCCCCCACCAGCATATGCTTGAGCCGAAGCCTTCAAAGACACCTTCATTGGTTGTGCTGAAATTTTCTAACGTTATTTTCTTCATATTATCACACCTTTGTATGAGGTTAACTTAATTATACATTTATTTCCCGAATTAAAATTACATTTAAGAAATATAACTTTTATTATTCCGTATTTTAAATTCCTTTCTTATTGACAAATACACTCTGTATTTAGTACAATATAGGATGTAAAAATATATTTATAAAGAAAGGGCAAAAGTATGAAGTATATCTGGGAAAATCCCGAAATCATCAAGGATAACAAAGAAGACGGCCACGTGCTTGCTCTTTGTTATGACAAGGCTGACAATGCCGCAAGAAGAAAAGCTTCACCCTATAAACTTTCACTCAACGGCACATGGAAATTCTGTTGGGCAAAAGGTATTGCTGAACTTCCTGAAGAATTCAGAGAAAAAAATTATGACGACTCAGAATGGGAAGATATCACCGTTCCCGGTGTGTGGCAGCTCCAGAAGGATTATACAAAACCCTGGTACTATGCAAACTCATATCCCAACTGCATCAGCGTTGACAAAGCAAAGATTCCCTCAATTGACCTCAAAGGTCAGGAGGTTGCTATGCACAGAACTTATTTTGAAGTTCCCGAAAACTGGAAGGGCAGAAAAATCTTCCTTCACTTCGGCGCTGCAAAAGCAGGTCTTCGTGTATTCGTAAACGGACAGTATGTGGGTTATTCACAGGGTTCCTTCACACCCCACGAATTTGATGTTACAGATTTTGTAACAGAAGGCACCAACACCGTTGCTGCAGAGGTTTTCCGTTACACAGACGGTACATACCTTGAAGATCAGGATATGTGGTGGCTCTGCGGTATTTACCGTGAGGTTTATCTTTACAGTGAACCCACAACAACAGTCCGTGACTTCTTCGTAAGAACAAATCTTGTAAACAACTATACAGATGCTGACCTTACACTTGACCTTCTTATCAAGGATTACACAGAAGGTGCAAAGAATGTAAAAATTGAAGCGTCTCTCGTAACTGACGGTGATCCCCTTATTATCGGCAACACCGAAATCATCACCATCAGCGGCAACAACAGACTCACCTTCAAAAAGCACATTATCAAGCCTGACCTCTGGTCAACCGAATTCCCCAACCTTTACACTCTTCTTATTAAGCTTGAATGTGACGGACTTATCACCTATAAGGCTATCCGTATGGGCTTCAGACAGACTGAAATTGTGGGCGAAAAGATTCTTATCAACGGCAAGCCTCTTCTCATAAGAGGTGTAAACCGTCACGACTTTGACCCCGACTTCGGCTGGGCAGTACCCGACGAGAGATATATTCAGGACTTCAACATTATGAAGCAGAACAATATCAACTCAATCCGTACAAGCCATTATCCCAACGATCCCCGTTTCTACGATCTCTGTGACGAATACGGCTTCTATGTAATGGACGAATGTGACCTTGAAACTCACGGTGTAAGAAGAAAGAATGTTCCCGGTGACAACCCCATGTGGACAAAGGCAGTTGTTGACCGTATGGAAAGAATGGTTCTTCGTGACCGTAACCATCCCTGCGTATTTATGTGGAGCCTTGGTAACGAGGCAGGTGACGGCAGTAACTTCCTTCGCATGAAGCAGGCTGCACTCAAGCTCGACGACACAAGACAATTCCACTATGAGGGCGACTTTGACTTTACAAAGAGTGACGTAATCAGCCGTATGTATCCCACAGAGGATCAGGTTGAAAAGCTCGGCAAGAAAGAGTCCATCACTATCACTTGGTTTGACAATATTGCAAACGCACTTGCAGCTGACAGTAAGCCCATCCCCAAGGAGCTTTATACAAAGCCCGTTGTCTTCTGTGAATATGCTCACGCTATGGAAAACAGTCTCGGCAACTTCCAAGAATATATGGATGCTTTCGAAAAGTATGACAACCTTTGCGGCGGTTATATCTGGGACTTCGTTGACCAGGCAATTCACAAGAAGGGCGAAAACGGCGAGGATATGTGGCTTTACGGCTCAGACTATGACGAAAAGAGAATCTGGATTGAGCCTCCCTACAACACCTGCGCTATCACAGGCAGTAATGTTTACTTCAATGCAAACGGTATTATAGCAGCTGACAGAAAGGTGCATCCCTCAATTCACGAGGTAAGAAAGGTTTACTGCGAAATTCAGGTTAAGGATATTGACAAGGCAAACGGAAAGTTCCTTCTCAAGAACAAGCAGATGTTCTCTGATCTTTCAAAATTTGATATTGCTTATCTCATTACAGCAAACGGTGAAAAAATTGCTGACGGACTTCTTCCGAGAGAAGAATTTGAAGCTCTCGCTCCTCTTTCAGAAAAAGAATTCACCATCGACTATAAGGGTGCTGACAAGGAAAAGGGTGAAATTATCATCACCTTCTCATTCTTAAGACGTGAAGATTGCCGTTTCGCAAAGGCAGGCTATGAGCAGGGCTTTGATCAGTTCATTCTCAAGGCTGCCGAAAAGGAAGAAGAGAAGAAATATGACGGTAAGGTAAAAATCATCGGTGAAGAAAAAGACTTCACAGTTTACGGTGATGACTTTGAATATTCATTCAAGGGCGGTTTCCTTGCTTCACTTAAGAAGAACGGTAAGGATTATCTTATAGGAGCGCTCAAGCCTAACTACTACAGAGCTCTTACAGATAACGATATTGACTTCCTCAACTTTGTTCCTCCCTTCATTCCCTTCCATCCTCTTTATACATGGAGAAGATCAAGCAAGCATCTCAAGGCTTCAAAGATTTTCGTTCACCTTTACAGTCACGGCGCTTCTGTTGAAACAACAGTTTCAGCTCAGGCTATGAAGAACGTTAAAATCACATATCACATCTATCCCGACGGAAAGATTGATGTTAAGCACGTGGGTGCTCCCATTATGGATATGGTTCGTTTCGGTACTGTTCTTACAATGCCCAGAGAATTTGATTCAGTCAAGTGGTACGGCAAAGGACCTCACGAGCATTATATTGACCGCCGTGTAGGTGCAAGAGTAGGCATTTTCGAAATGAGCGTAACCGATATGGAACACCACTACATGCGTCCTCAGGAAAACGGTCACAGAACCGATGTGCGCTATATGGAAATCAGAAACGCTGAGGGTGAAGGTCTTAAGTTTACTCAGAAGGGTGAGCTTCCCTTCGCAATCAACTGTCACCACTACTCAATTGATGACCTTGACAAGGCTACTCACATTCACAAGCTCACTCATAAGGATATGACAACTGTTTGCATCGACCTTATGCAGAGAGGTATCGGCGGTGACACACCGGGTAACGCAATGCTCCGTGAACCCTACATTATGCACGCAAAGACAAAGTATTCATACGAATACTCAATTGAAGTTCTTTAATTAAAGATGAATCCCACAGGTTTTCAGCCTGTGGGATTTTTGTTATCCGAAAATTATTTTCTTTTCACCGTCAAGAACAAGTTCATATTTTTTCACATTAAAGGTGCTTTCGATTTTTCCGCTCTGAAGCACCTCTTCTTTTTTTCCGAAAGCAGCTACTCTGCCCTCATCAAGAAGCAAAATACTGTCGGCTGTTTCAACTGCCTTGCCGAGATCGTGCATTACTACTATAAGGGTTTTCTTGTGCTTTTCTTTCAGCTCTTCAAGAAGAGAAATGAACTCCTTCTGAAACTGAATATCCATATAGGTTGTGGGCTCATCAAGAGCGATTATGCGTGTGTTCTGTGCAAGCACCATTGCAATATAAGCCTTCTGCTTTTCACCGCCTGAAAGCTCTGTAAGCTTCTTGTGACGCAATTCTTCTATGCCAACGTCAGCAATTGCTCTTTCAATCTGCTCTCTGTCCTTCTGAGAAAGGTTTTTGCCTAAATCCATATAAGGGGTTCTTCCCATAGCGACAAGTCTTTCTACAGTTATCGGCACAGAAGGCAGATACTGCGGCAGAAGAGAGATATAACCTGCTCTTTGTCTGTCTGTCATCATAGACAGGTTTTTATCTTCATAGTGAATCGTGCCTGTATATTTAGATTCACCTGTAAGGCACGACAGAAGGGTTGATTTACCGCTTCCGTTTTTGCCGATTACAGCCGTGATTGTGTGAGGCTTCACAGAAAGGTTGATTTCCTTAAGAATCTCTTTTTTGCCCTTAATTACGGAAAGATTTCGTATGTCAAGCATTCTTCTCCCTCCTTAAAACAATATAGAGAAGGAACGGCGCACCCACAAAAGACATCACTACACCCACAGGTATTTCTGAGGGTGAAAAGACAGTTCTTCCCACAAGGTCTGCAACAAGAAGAAGAATTCCGCCAAGAGGCACCGAGGTCTTAAGCTGTTCTTCCGTGCTGCCGTCAGTTATCCTTCTCGCTATATGAGGCACCACAAGACCCACGAAGCCTAAAAGTCCCGCAAAGGATACGGCTGCTGCAGCTGAAAGTCCTCCGAGAGCAAGACAAACCACTCTGAGCAATTTTACATTTATACCGAGAGAATTGGCAATACTGTCGCCAAGACAAAGGGCGTCAATCTTTTTTGAAAGAAGAAGGGATACAACAAAGCTGAAGGCAATCATCACTGTGGGCACAAGAAGTTCATTTTTCTCCACACCTGAAACTCCGCCCACAGAAAAGAAATTGTAATCTGTAAGAATGTCAGGATTCAGGTAGGTAAGAAATGAAATTGCCGCATTGAGAACTGCCGTTATACCCACGCCGCAGAGAATTACGGTTGTTTTTGAAAACTGCCCTTTTGACGCCACAGAAAGAATCAGCATCGTTGTAATGAAAGCTCCCGTAAAAGCGGCAAAAGGCCGCAGATAAACTGCATAAGGCATAAAGAATAATGTCAGCGCCATAAAAAAGCCTGCACCTGCATTCACACCGATTATGTTAGGTGAAGCAAGCTCATTACCCGTTACGTTCTGAAGAAGCACACCCGAAACTGACAGGCCTGCACCTGCAACTATGGCTGCAAGAATTCTCGGAAGCCGAAGCTCAAGAAGAATGATTCTTGCCGTTTCAAATTCTTCTTTTCCGAGAAGACCGCCGAAAAACTGAGTGCTGCTCAGCTCTGCACTGCCCACACGCAAGGACAGAAGACCGCAAAAGAGCAAAATCAGCACAAGGCCGATTTTACCGTATGCTGATTTCAAATTTTGTTTTTTCAACATATTATCACTCATTGTTTAAAATTGTTGCTATATACTTATAGCTTTCAGCCCATCTGCTGCAGGGCTTATACTGAAACAGCTCTTTGGGAAGAAAATATACTCTCCCCTCTTTCACCGCTTCAAGATTTGCATATTCTTTTTCTTTGAAAAGGCTTTCCATATAGGCCTTGCCGTTGTCATAATCGCCCATAACAGAAATGAAAATATACTGTGGTTTTTCTTTCAGAATCACCTCTGCGCTGAGGTTGTCAAGAAGTGCTTTTTCCTTGTCGGCAATATTGACACAGCCTAAGTCTTCAAGAATTTTTGCAGCAAAATTATCTTCAGCCTTTTTTGCTTTGGCTGAGCTTGCTGATGAGCCTGAACGAACAAAAAGAATTTTTGGGTTGTCTGTTCTTTTGCTTTCAGAGATTATCTTTTCAATTTCTGTTTTTGCGCTTTCGCCGTACTGCCCATAGTTTTCATTCTGAGCCGTAATTTTTGTAAGCACCTTAAGAATTGTAAGATAATCCTCAAAGGTATCCATTCGCATAAGTGCCACAGGAATTCCTGCTTTTCTGAGAAGTGATGCAGTATCCTTATGGGAAGCAATATCAGCCGAGCAGATTACAAAATCAGGCTCAAGAGAAAGCAGCTTTTCGTTGTCAATTGTTTTTCCTGCACCTGAATCAACAAGAGCCGCAGTTTCCGTTGCAAAGTCTCTTTCAACGCTCTCTCCTACGGTTGCATAAATTTCACCGCCTGCTTCAATCCAGCATTCAGCAAGTGAAGAAAACAGAATTGCAGTTTTCTGCGGTTTTTCTGAAAGCTCAACAAGGTTTCCGTCACTGTCTGTGAAGGTCAGATAAGAGCCGTCACTCTGAGGCTTGTTGGTTTCTATTGCACCTGAAACAAAAATTATGAGAACTACCAACACAACTGCAATAATAATACTTTTCTTATTCATTCTTCAGAATCTCTTCTTTTCTTAAAAGTATGTCATCAGAGAGAACAGCTTCTTTCACCTTATCGAAGCCTGCTCTTTCAATTGTATCTGCAAAACGTTCACCGGCTATGCCGTTTTCTTTATAAAAAAGTATTGTCTTTTCAACAGCTGAAAGAATTTCTTCTTCTGTTTCAAAAATAAAGTCAAGAGGTGTACCTCTACCCACCTTTTTACCCCAACGTCCGCCAAGATAAAGTCTGTAGCCGCCTTTTTCAATATTCATTCCGTCAAGGTTGCAAGCACCGATACATCTTCCGCAGTTGTTGCATTTTTCTCTGTCAATTACAGGCAGACCGTCTTTCATTGTAAGAGCCTTCATCGGACAAGTTTTTGCACAAAGTCCGCAGCCCTTACACTTTTCTTTGTTCACCTCAGGCTTGCGCTGACCGATAATTCCAAGGTCATTGATATCAGGCTTAACACAGTTATTAGGACAACCGCCCACTGCAATTTTGAATTTATGCGGAAGCTTTACACTGTGATATTTCAGGTAAAATTCGTTATGAATTTTTTCTGAAAGTGAAAAGGTGTCAATAAGACCATACTGGCAAGTGGTACCCTTACATGAAACCACAGGACGCACCTTCGGACCTGTTCCGCCACATTCAATTCCTTTTGAATTGATAAAAGCAATGAAGTCATCCACATTGCTGTAGGGTATTCCCTGAACCTCAATTGTCATTCTTGATGTCATTGCGAGCTTACCTGAGCCGAATCTGTCAGCGGCCTCAACAACGTTACGCACAAAATCTGTTGTTACCCGTCCGTTCACGGTGAGAACTCTGCAATTGAATTTATCTTCTGTCGTTTTATCTCTAAGAAAACCAAGTCCTTTTATTCTTGCAACTTCAGCTGCAGGAACAGAACATTTCGGATAAATCGGTTTATTCATAATAGCATCTCCTTTTTTCAGATACTATAACAGTATAGCACTTTTTACTGAAATTTCAACCCTTTTGAGCACGACAAAAGCCCCCACCTCATAAGAGATGGGGGCTGAAGTCTGTTATTCAGTTCAGAAATTCATCTTTGGAATTAACCGAAGATACCGAAAATCTTAGCGAAGAATTCCTTAATCTTCTTGATGATTCTCTGGAACCAGTTGAGGGTTTCTTCTGCCTCTTCTTCAGCTTCTTCGTGGTCTTCATCAGGACCTACAGTGTCATACCATACACCTGTCATCTGTTCCATAACACGTGCGATGCTACCATAGATACATGTTGAACCGTTTGCGATGTCGTTGAAGAGCTGCTTGAAGATTTCCTGAACAGTGATGATGTCGTTACGATAGAACGCATCAACTGTTACTGCAAGACCGAGAGCCTGGAAGAGAGCTGCTACGATAATGTCGGGCATACCGTAAGATGCAGTTGTCTTGAAGAGCTGATCGATTGCATATCTTACAGACTGTTCTGAACCAGCCTTAAGATCGAATGCACCAACAATCCACTGTACAAGAGCTTCTCTGTTACCTGCATCACCGAACATATCAAGTAAGAATGTGAAGAGCCATGTAAGGGTGTTGCCCTTATCAGCCTGGATGTAGGTCTGAGTCTTCTTGTTGCCTTCAGCAATGTACTTGTCGTACTTGCCGTTTTCGTAATTCTTCACATAATCCTTAGGATCTGTGATAGCTGTCTTGAATGAACCAGCCTTTTCTGAACGAGCTGTTGCAACTTCCTTCTTACCTGTACCTGTCTGAGCAAGTTCATAGAAGTCGATTTCAGGAATCTTGAAGTTGTACTTAGCGCCGAGGAGCTGGATGGGAATGTTGATGTTGTGGATAAGCTTAGCAACATCAAGACCTTCAAGAAGGTTACCAAGTCCGGGGATAATGCCTGAAACAGCATTGAGAATTCCGAATACGGGAGCTGCAAGGTTTCTTACGATGAGGTAGAAGCCTTCATTTGACAGGAAGTATCCAACGTTGGGAAGAACGCCGAGAAGTCTGTCAACGGGTTTAGCAAGGAGCCAATCTGCCCAGTTGCCGATCTTAGTAAGAACATAACCGAGGGTGTTTGCAGGATTTGACTTAACAGCATCTGCATACTGAGCCTGAGTCTTAACGTCCTTAGCTTCAAGACCGAATGCTTCAAGGAGAGGAATAATTGCGTAATCGTAACCGTTACCACCCTTGATATTAGCTACACATACGGGCATACCGTCGTCGCCCTTGATGATTGTACCGTTGTCGTTTCTGCTGGGAAGTACGCCGAGAGTCTTGCCTTCGCCGAGAAGGAGAAGTTCAAGTACGCAGTTAAGCGGGTTGAGGATTGATGCAAGGCCGTTTACAAAGCTTGTAACTGTGCCGTTTACACCCCAGTTGATGCCAGCTGCGCTTACGTCTGACCACTTCTTAGCAGCCTTAAGTCTCTTAGCGAATTCAGCGTTAGCATTTGAATACTTAGCATATTCTGTTGCATAGCCCTGAACTGTAAGATCAAGACCGAGAGGTTTAACGTTACCCTTTTCGTCATAAACTACGAGGATTGCCTTGTCGCCTGTTGCAAGAGTTGAGATAGTACCAAGGATACCTTCAACGCTTTCACCGGCAAGGAGACCTGTGATTGTACCAACAAGGTTGGATACGAGATCGTTGTTGAGCATACCGCCGAGGAGACCTGCGAGTGAGCCGCCGCCTACGCCTGCAGCCTTGAGAATGTCATTGATAAGGTTGTCAATGTTAGCTGCGATTACGTCTGCGTTAGCTTCTGTAAGGAAGCCGTAGGTTCTGTAGTCGATACCCTGAAGAGTAATTGTTCTGTTCTGGATGGGAATGTATGAAACTTCGCCGCCGAGAAGAGTTGCAATTACGTCGAGGATCTTTGCGGGATCCTTGATGATGTCTTCGATGAGACCTTCGAAGTCGCCGAGGTCAAGACCGAGAGCACCCTTAAGTGCATTCCAGTTATCTTCTGTAAGGATTGTCTTAAGAAGAGCATAGAATGTGTATGCGTTGTCACCTGCAACGTTCTTATAACCTGTACCGTTATAGATGTCGTACTTAGTATCAAGAACTGAGCCCTTGAAGTCAATCTTGCCATCGCCGTTTGCATCTGCTGCTGCCATAGCTGCAAGCTCAGCAAAGTTGAGGTCAAGCTGGAGACCGAGAGGCTTGCCGTCAATTGCAATACCCTCAATAAGGTTACCGAGGAGATTTGCAAGAGCAGCACCGTCAATCTTGAGTGAAACACCTGCGCTTACGCCGGGATGTTCCTGACCAAGGAATGTCTTGAGTACGGGATACTTGTCAGCATCTGCAGCACCGATGTTACCAAGGTCAATCTGGATAGCGATCGGGAAGATGGGATCTACTGCTGCGATGAGGTTATTTACGGGAGCGATGAGGTTTTCAACAAGAATACCTACGTTACCGTTAGCAATTGCATAGCAGAGGTTAGCAAGAATTCCGAGAACGCTGTTGATGGGCTGTTCAAGAATCTTATCAACCTGAGCGAAGAGCATGTCAAGGATAGGCTTGAGTGATGAGCCGTGGTTAGCAGCAACTGCTTCTTCATACTTAGCCTGAGTCATCGGTGTTGCACCGAGTGCTTCAAGAAGAGGAATGATAGCGTAGTTGTAGCCGTTACCGCCGCTTACCTTAACACCGTCAAGGATTGCGAGTGTATCACCTGTGAAGCCCTTTGTATCGAACTCAGCGTTAATCATACCGCCGTGGAGAAGGAGACCGAGGATGCAATCAAGCGGGAGAAGCATATCACTGAGAAGTGCAATGAAGTCTGCCTTATCTGTGATGCCCCAAGCATATGCCTTAGCAACTCTTGTCTTTGTTCCGTCTTCGTTGGTCTTTTCTTCGCTGTGTGCCATCCATACTTCGTTCCATGTAATAGCACCATCTTTGTCCGTATCTTTAGCTTCTTCAATATAAGCTTTAAGCTTAGAACCGAACTTGGTGTTCTTGAATGCTGCGGGAGCAATGCTGAAGCTGTCACCGTTGTTCTTGAGATTTGAGAGCTGACCAACAAGGTCTTCAATCATATTAAGAGTATCAACGGGAAGTCCTGCAAGAAGTTTAACTACTGCGCTTACAAGAGCATTTGCGATATCATCCTTCACGAAGAGCGGATATACGATATCTGCAAGACCGCTTACCTTTGAACCATCTTCTGTCTTAACAAGGAGTTCAAGGAGCATCGGGATAAGTCCGTCAAGGCCTGCGAGTACATCGCCTACCTGCTGGCTTACGCTTTCGTCCTTAATCTTATCCATTGCGGGAAGGTTATAAGGCTTGTATTCAACCATGTATTCGCTGAAGAGCATGAGGATGAGGTCGATAAGCTCGCCATCCTTATCAGCAAGTGACTGGATGATGTTGTAAACCATATTGGGCTTGCCAGCTTCATCTTCAGCCTTGAGGCCGATAGCTTCGCAGAGGATGTTGAGGAAGTCGCTTGTAAGAACTGTTGAAAGAACATACATGATAGCGTTGCCGCTGTCTGTTGTCCATGTCTTAACGTTGTCGCCTTCTTGCTTCTTAACTGTAACAGCTGCGTTAGCAAGGTTAAGGAAGAAGTCTGCGGGAAGTGCATTTACAACTGCAATTACCTTGCCATCCTTATCCTTAATTTCGATATTGGGAAGGAGACCGTTGATAAGGTCAATGAGAATCTTACCGTTGTCGCCTGCAATAGTGAAGATGTTTGTGATGTTGAGCTTCTTACCGTTCGGAAGTGTTACATTCACAAGGCTTTCGATAAGTGCATCAAGCTGATCCATTGTAATTACATTGTCAAGAGCATCAACAATGCTGAGTACGGGAGCAACGAGATTCTTGATTACAACTTCTACATCGTTGTTAGCGATGAAGTAGCTGAGGTTACCGACAACTGTGAGAATTGTTTCGAGCGGAGCCTTAGCAACAGCACCTACAAGGTCATCAAGGATGAAGTCAAGTACATTAGCGATTGCTTCGTTAGCAGTAGCTGCCTTCTTAGCTGCAGATACAACTGACTTGTTAGTGCCATCCTTACTTGTGAGTTCTTCAAGGCCGAGACCCTGGAAGAGGAGAGGAATAAGAGCAGTTTCGTAAGCGTTACCGCCTGCGAGACTTACGCTTGCCTTCTGTCCGTCATTTTCAAGTGTGAGTGTAAGATCGCCACCTGTGAGAAGGAATGCGAGAACAGGTTCGAGAGGCTTAAGGAGACTGAGAAGTGCGCCTACCCAAGCTTTCTTACCCTTTACGCCTTCGAATACAGGCTTGTAAGTTACCTTAGTTGTAGTTGTACCGTCTTCGTTCTTGATTTCTTCAGTCTTGTCAACGTTAGCTGCTGCTACATCTGCCCAGGTTACACCTACAGTTGCGTCAGAAGCTTTTGCCTTAGCCACATAAGCGATAAGGTCAGCGTTTTCTGTCTCAGCTGCGAATGCTACGGGTGAAAGGTCGATACCGATGATACCGCCGATTGTAGCAAGAAGTTCAGGATCAAGTCCCTTAAGGAGACCGATGAGAGCGCCTGTGATTGTGCCCATAAGACTTTCTGTGAAGAGAAGGTCGTTAAGGAGATAATCAACCATACCTGCAAGAGTAGCATTATCTTCAATGCCTGCTGCAAGGTTAGCAAGGAATGTGCCCTCTTCAGCTGATTCACCAAGAAGGTCAATGATGATGGGAGCACCCTTAACAAGAACTGAGTCAAGGTTTTCAATAGCTGTTGATGCCTTGTCACCGTTTTCTACAGCGAGCTTTCCGAGATACTTGAAGATGTAATCATATTCTGTTACTTTGTTGTCACCTGTGAGAACGAGAACGAGAGTTGTGAGAACACCCTTGATGTTTTCATCACTTGCAAGAGCATTGTTGATGAGTTCAATAACAGCATCGGGAAGAGCAGCGCCGTCGAGGAGACCGCCTACAAGGTTCTTTATTGCCTTACAGTTTTCATCTGTAAGAATTGTGTCAAGGAGCGTAATGAGTGCATTACCTGCATCACCGGTGATGTTAACAAGATCAGCAGTTGAAGCGTTCTTAACTGTACCGATGTTGTAAACCTGCTTAGTACCGGTTGTGAGAATCTTGCCGTCTGTGTCTCTCTTAGCCATCTTAGCTGCAAGTTCGAGCCAGTTGAGGTCAAGCTTGATGCCAAGCTTGCTTCCGCCGATTTCGATACCTGCAAGGAGATCGCCGAGAAGATCTGCGAGGTCTGCGCCTGAAACGTTCACTGTGATACCTGCAGGTACACCTTCGTGTGACTTAGCGAGGTATGTTGTGAGAATGTTTTCAGCTGCAAGGTCGATTCTGATTGCAAGAGGAATTGCATCGTCTACTTCGTCAATAAGAGTATTAACAGGAGCGAGAAGGTTTTCTGCAATCGTGTTGATACCGTCTGAACCGATGAAGTAGAAGAGGTTAGCAAGTCTTGAAAGGAGCTCGTTAAGCGGTGTCTTGAGGATTTCGTTAACAACGCCGATGAGTGCTTCAAGAACATACTGAAGTGATGAGCCTACTTCGATTGAGTATGCGTCATATTCCTTCTGAGACTTAAGGTTTGTTGCACCGAGAGCCTCAAGAAGCGGGATAATAGCGTAGTTGTAGCCTGCGCCACCCTGAATCTTGATTTCGTTGCCGTTATTGGTTTCGTCGTCAAGAGCTACAAGGTCGCCTTCTCTGAGGAGAAGCTGGAATACTACATCGAGAGGTCTGAGAAGGTCTACAAAGATGGGGATGAGATCGTTGAGAGATGTAACCTTCCAATCGAAGCCGTTAAGCTTTGTCTTCTGGTTGCCGTCTTCGCCGTTTACTGCCTTGAGTTCATATGTTTCGCCGTCTACCGTAATTTCGGTTTCACCCTTAGCACGGTAAACAGTGATTGTCTGAGCCTCTGTAGCAGCTACATAGCCGTCTGTACCTTCTTCGCCTACTGCTTCCTTAGCAGGAATTGTGTAGGTGAATTCATACTGGGTATAAGCATCAAGGATTTCTGTCCATGTGCTACCAGCATCAAGGAAGTCCTTAACCTTTGAATCAGCAACAAGTACGCCTTCTGCTGTCCAAAGTGTGGGATTGATTGTTGTAAGATCGATGTTTGTGAGTTCTCTTACATAACTGAGGATTGCATCAAGATCGAGGTTTTCGTTCTTGTCAAGACCTGCGAGTAAGGGAACAAGTGCGTTCATTACAAGGTTTACAAGGTCAGCGTCTGCGATGAGACCATTGATAAGACCGCCTAAATCCTTGCCTGCGAGCATGGGAACAACGAGTTTTACAATTGAATCAAGAACAAGAACTGCTTCGTTTGTATTAGCGTTGTTAAGAGCGCCTTCATCAGTCTTGAAGCTTTCGTAGGGAGCTACAACATTTTCATCAAGATCTGCCTGAGTGAGCTTCTTATAAACTACCTTGTACTCTGTGAAGAGCATAAGGATTACGTCAACAAGTTCGTTTTCCTTATCTGCAAGACCGATGATTGCTTCACCGATACCCTTGCTGAGGTCAAGACCAACCTTCTTGAGAAGTGTCTCGAAGAAGTTGTAATCAAGAACTGTTGTAAGGATATACATGAGAGCTTCACCGCAGTTGATGTTCCAATCAGTTACATCATCACCGATGTCTGTCTTAGTTTCGTCAGCAAATGTGCTGTCTTCAACAACATACTTAGCGAACTGCTCGAAGAAGTTAGCGGGAAGGAAGTCAATTACATGGAGAACCTTCCAGTAAACTGTTGACTTGGTTCCGTCTTCGTTTTCAATTTCAACAGGCCAGTACTGATTTTCCTTATCAGCGTCTACCTGTTCCTTAGTGAATTTGATGATGTCACCGTTTTCGTTCTTTTCGTATACTCTGATACCACCGATGAGGTCGTTGATGATAGCTACGAGGCCTTCACCCTTATCACCGGCAATACCAATGATGTTGCTGAGTGTAAGAGGTCTGTTGCCGGGAAGCTTAACATTTACAAGACCTTCAAGGAGAGCGTCAATTTCGTCTCTTGTAATTACTGATTCAAGGAGTTCAAGAATAGCCATTACAGGAGCTACAAGGTTCTGGATAAGAACGTCAATGTTGTTGTTTGCAATGAAGTAGCTGAGGTTACCTACAATTGTGAGAATTGAGGTGAGCGGAGCTTCACAGATTGCATCAACAACGCCCTTCTTACCTTCTGTACCAAGGAGAGCATTAACAAGCTTTCTGAGAGCGTCTGTTGTATGTTCGCCTTCACTGATTCTTTCAACGTTTACGCCGAGCTGTTCAGCGCCGAGACCGTTGAGGAGCTGAACGATTGCATTGTTGTAACCATTTGAACCCCAGATTGATACATCGCCGATTGCAAGAGTGAGGTTTTCACCTGCAAACAGGAAGTCAAGAACAGAATTGAGCGGTGAAACAATCGCGAGAAGAGTTTCAACGAATGTTTCTCTGTCTGCAACACCCCATGCGAATGCTGTCTTATTAGCGTCACTTACCTGTGCCCATGTTACAGCCTTCTTATCAGCTTCTGTTGCATTTTCAGCATATGCCTTAGCAACATAGTTCTGAAGAGCTACGTTACCTGAAGCCTTTGCAAATTCGTACGGCATAAGGTCAACAGGAATAATCTGAGCGATTGTGCCTGCAAGGTCTGCAGTTACAAAGCCTGCAAGGAGGTCTGTGAGCATTGTCATAAGACTGTTGAAGTTAGCTTCTGTGAATACATATTCCTTAAGGAGCCAATCAACGAGTGATGCAAGACCCTTATCTTTGTTGATTGCATTTGCAATCTTGTTGAATGTTGTAAGATCTGCTTCTGCCGTACCTTCAGCGGGTGAACCGATAAGCTTGATGATTGCAGCAGCTTCTCTGTCAATTATCTTGTCGAACTTGTCAACAGCAATTGAGAGTTCATCTGTTCTGTAATCATAGTTAAGATCACCAAGGTACTTGTAGATGTAAGCGGGAAGACTTGAAAGCTCGCCTTCACCTGTAAGGATGAGTACTACTGTACCGAGAACCTTCTTGATTGTTACATTGGTTGAAAGAACATTGTCAATAATGCCCTTAACCTCTGTGGGAAGGTTTGCATTCTTAAGGAGGCCTTCTACAAGATTCTTTATAGCCTTACAGTTATCTACTGTAAGAATTGTGTCAAGGAGCGCAATGAGTGTATCTGCGGGATCACCTGCAATGTTTACAAGATCTGCAGCTGTTGAATTCTTGAGGTGGTTAAGCGAACTGCCTTCACCTACTGAACCAACGGTGTAATTCTGTGATGTGCCTGTTGATTCAACTGAGTAAATCTTATTACCTGCAGCATCTGTTACATCATTGCCGTCTTTGTCCTTAAGAGCTTCACCCTTCTTAGCCATCTTAGCTGCGAGTTCGATGAAGTTAAGGTTGAGCTTGATGCCAAGCTTGTCACCATTTACTTCAATGCCTTCAAGGAGACCGCTGAGAAGTTCAGCAAGAGCTGTGCCTGAAACGTTTACGTGGATACCTGCATCGATACCGGGATGAGCCTTACCGAGATATGTGGTAAGGATTTCGTCTGCTGCTACGTCAATAACGATAGCAAGCGGGAAGAGATCGTCTACTTCGGAAATGAGGGTATTAACAGGAGCAAGAAGGTTATCTGCTATTGTGTTGATACCGTCTGAACCGATGAAGTAGAAGAGATTTGCGAGTCTTGAAAGAAGCTCGTTAAGCGGAGTAGCGAGGATTTCGTTAACTTCGCCGATAAGCACTTCAAGAACATACTTGAGTGATGAGCCTGTTTCAGCTACATATGCGTCATATTCTGCCTGAGTCTTAAGATCGGTTGCACCGAATGCTTCAAGGAGAGGAATAATTGCATAGTTGTAGCCGTAGCCACCCTTAATGCTGATCTGAGCGTTTGCAGGAGCTACATCGTCAGTATCAGGAAGAGCAACGATTGAGTTGCCGCTGAGAAGCACCTGGAATACGATGTCAAGAGGCTTGAGAAGGTCACATACAACGGGGATGAGATCGTCGAGATCTGTGATGCCCCAATTGAAGTCACTTGCCATCTTGCTGCGGTGAGTTTCGTTACCTATAAGAGCAACTGCTACATCAGGTGTATCCTTGTTGTTGTCAACATCAGCCTTTGTAAGGTCATTCTTAGTTGAGTAGAACTTCTGTTCCTTACCGTCCTTATCTGTATATGTGTATTCGTAATCATATACAGGAGCGAGAGTGTAAGTCTTAGTATTTTCGCCTTCGCCAACGATGATTTCGGTAGCGTCAGCCTTATCAAATACTGTGATTGTCTGCTCAGCTACATAGCCTTCTGCACCTTCAGTTCCTACAGCAGGAATTGTGTAGGTGTATTCGTACTTAGTGTACTTTTCAAGGATTGCTGTCCATGTCTTAGCATCGCCAAGGAACTTTTCAACCTTGGAATCACTGCTGAGCATATCTGTCCAGAGTGTGGGAGCAATTGTTGTGAGCTTAATATTTGTGAGCTGTTCTACGTATGCAAGGATTGCATCGAGGTCGAGACTTTCGTTCTTGTCAAGACCTGCAAGTACGGGAACAAGCGCATTCATAATAAGGTTTGCAAGATCAGCATCTGCAATGAGACCGTTTACAAGACCGCCGAGTGTCTTGCCGTCTGCGATAAGACCGATTACGGTGTTAACGAGAGGATCAAGAACATTGATTGCAGTTGTAACGTCTTCGTTTGTGAGCTGATGTGCGTCAGGACTGAAGCCTGCGTATGCTTCTGTGAGGTCAGCCTTTGTGATTGTGGGCTGTTCAAGCTTGCTGTAACGAACTGTGTAGTCGTTAAGGAGCATGATGATTACGTCAACAAGTTCATTTTCCTTGTCAGCCATTGAGAGAACGGTTTCACCGATACCCTGGCTGAGATCAAGGCCTACCTTCTTGAGGATTGTCTCGAAGAAGTCGTAGTCAAGAACTGTTGAAAGGATGTACATAAGTGCATCGCCTGTGTTGATTGTCCAGCTGTCAACGTCAGCACCTACAGTTGTAACTGCTTCGTCTTCATATTCGCTGTTTTCAACAACATACTTAGCAAACTGTTCGAAGAAGTTTTCGGGAAGAACGTTGATTACATGGAGAACTCTCCAGTATACCTTTTCAGGTACCCTCTGGCCGTCCTTATCGAGAACGAATGTTACATTACCGTCTTTGTCCTTAGTTGTCTTATAAACTACATTACCGTCTTCATCTGTTACGATTACTTCGTGGTAGTTGTGGTTCTTAACAAGCTGTTCAACCTTGTATTCCTTAATCTTTCCGTCTTTGTCCTTTTCGTATACTCTGAGGCCGCCGAGGAGGTCGTTGATGATTGCAACGAGACCTTCGCCGCTATCACCAGCAATATTGATGATATTGCTGATTGTAAGAGCCTTGCCACCGGGAAGCTTAACATTGAGGAGACCTGCAAGAAGAGCATCGAGCTGATCTCTTGTAATTACTGACTCAAGGAGTTCAAGAATTGCAAGTACTGGAGCAATAAGATTCTGGATAAGTGAATCAAGGTTACCGTTTGCAATGAAGTAGCTGAGGTTACCTACAATCTTAAGAATTGAGGTGAGCGGAGCAGTACAGATTGCATCAACGATGCCATTCTTACCTTTTGTGCCGAGAAGAGCATTAACAAGCTTTCTGAGAGCGTCTGTTGTATGTTCGCCTTCACCGATTGTTTCAACAGTTACATCAAGCTGCTTAGCACCGAGACCGTTGAGGAGCTGAACGATTGCATTGTTGTAACCGTCTGCACCCCAGAGTGCAACACCATTGATGTTGAAGCTGAGATTATTACCTGCGAAGAGGAAGTCAAGGATCGGGTTAAGAGGCTTGAGGAGATCAAGAAGAGCATTAATGAAGCTGTTCTGATCGTTTACACCCCAAGTGAATTCACCGTAGTTATAAGTCCATTCGCCGAATTCTTCTGTTGCATAAGCTGCACGAACGTCAGCCCATGTAACTGCTGCCTTTTCAGCATCTGTTGCACCTTCCTTGATTGCCTTTGCAACATAAGCGACAAGCTTATCATTCTTTGTTGCTTTAGCGAATGCTACAGGCATAAGGTCGATGGGAAGAAGCTGAGCAATTGTGCCTGCAAGGTCAGCTGTGATAGCGCCTGCAAGAAGGTTTGTGAGCATTTCCATAAGAGCTGTGAAGTTGTCAGCTGTGAATGCAAATTCACCAAGGAGCCAGTTCACAAGGTCTGTAAGAGTTGCCTTTCTGCCTTCTGCATCATCTGTGCCTTCTTCGATCTTATTCATTGCTGCTGTCATCTTACCAAGGAAGCTGTCAGCTTCAGCGGTTGCACCGAGCATAGTGATAACGCCTACTGCTTCACGAGCAATCATTGAATCGAACTTAGTGATTGCATCTGAAAGTTCAGCTTCTTTGTAATTGAAGTCGAGCTTACCGAGGAACTTGTAGATGTAAGCGAAGGGATATACATCACTTGAAAGGTTACCGTTACCTGTAAGAATGAGTACTACAGCACCGAGAACCTGCTTGATAGTATTTTCGCTTGAAAGTGCCTTTTCAATAAGATCTGCAATGTCTTTATTTTCCTTCATGAAATCTTCAGGAAGAAGTCCCATTACAAGAGCCTTTATAGCCTCACAGTTCTTTTCTGAGAGGATTGTGTCAAGGAGCGCAATAAGTGTATCTGCTGAGTCTCCTGAGATATTTACGAGGTCAGCAATGTTTTCATCAGCAATTGTACCGAGGGTATAAACCTGCTTAGTCGGAATTCTTTCCGTACCTGCCATCTTAGCTGCAAGCTCAATCCAGTCAAGGTCAAGGCTGAGACCAAGAGCTTCACCGTTAACCTTGATACCAACGAGTGCATCATTGATGAACTTGGTAAGAGCTGAACCTGAAACATTCACGGTAATGCCTTCAGGTACACCTTCGTGTTCTTTACCAAGGTAGAGACCGAGGATTTCGTCAGCTGCAAGGTCAATTCTGATTGCAAGCGGGAAGAGGTCGTCTACTTCTGCGATGAGAGTATTAACAGGAGCGAGCAGGTTAGCTGCGATTGTGTTGATACCATCTGAACCAATGAAGTAGAAGAGGTTAGCAAGTCTTGAAAGGAGCTGATCAACAGGAGTAGCGAGGATTTCGTCTACTTCAGCGATAAGTGCTTCAAGAATGTACTTGATTGATGAGCCTTCAGCCTTTGAGTATGCATTATATTCTGCCTGAGTCTTAAGGTCTGTAGCACCGAATGCTTCAAGGAGAGGAATGATTGCATAGTTGTAGCCGTGACCACCCATGATTCTGATGTCAGCACGAGCTGCTGATTTATCTTCAACTGCGATGATAGGCTCGCCTCTGAGAAGAACCTGGAGAACGATGTCAAGAGGCTGGAGAAGGTCGCATACGAATTTGACAAGAGTATCGTTAAGACCTGTGATCTTCCAATCGAATTCACTTACCATCTTTGACTTCTGAATACCCTTGCTGGATGTTACAGTGAATGTTTCTTCACCGATTGTAATCTCAGCAAGACCAGCTTCTGCAAGAACAACTTTCTTTGTTTCAGGCTTAGCTTCTTCGCCTTCACCTACAGTTACTTCGTAGGTGTATTCATATGAACCGTATACAGGAGCAAGATCATAAATTACAGCCTTATCGCCTTCGCCGATAGTAATCTGAGCTGTGCCTGCGGGCTTGTAAACTGTTTCTGTCTTAGCTGCTGCATCAGCTGTAGCAGGAATTGTGTATGTGTATTCATACTGAGTATAGTGTGCTTCAACTTCTGCCCATGAGATTTCACCATCTTCATTAAGATCTTCTGCTGCTGCAAGGAAGTTCTTGAGTTCTGAACCGAACTTAGCGTCTGCCCAGAGTTCAGGACTGAGAGTTGTAAGCTTGATATTTGTGAGCTCGTTTACGTATGCAAGAATTGAATCGATATCAAGTGTTGCGAGTACGGGAACGAGAGCGTTCATAATGAGGTTTGCAAGATCAGCATCTGCAATGAGACCGTCTACAAGACCGCCGAGTGAGTCAGCACCGGGAACGATAAGTCCGAGAACTGTATTTACAAGAGGATCGAGAACTGCAATAGCTGTTTCAACTTCATCCTTTGTAAGTGTATGTCCTTCAGGACTGAAGTCAGCATATGTATCTGTAAGATCAACCTTTGTAATTGCAGGCTGATTAATCTTGCTGTAAACAACCTTATAGTCATTGAAGAGCATAAGGAGTACGTCAACAAGGTCATTTTCCTTTTCAGCCATAGCTGCAACTGTTGCGCCGATACCCTGGCTGAGATCAAGACCGATCTTCTTGAGAATTGTCTCGAAGAAGTTCTGATCAAGAACTGTTGTGAGAACATACATGAGCGCATCAGCTGTATTGATTGTCCAGCTGTCAACAACAGCGTCTACAGCTGTTACTGCTACGTTGTCATATTTAGTGTCTTCAACAACATACTGAGCAAACTGCTTGAAGAAGTTGTCGGGAAGTACGCTGATTACCTGGAGAACCTTCCAGTAAACAACTGTTCCGTCTTCCTTCTCAACCTTGTGGAACTGAGCACCTGTTGTGTCAGCCTTCACGTCTGCTTCTGTATATTCAACGATTGTTGATTTGTCAAGGAGCTTGTAATATTTACCTGTACCCTTACCGTCAGCACCCTTAATTTCGACATATTCACCGCTATTTGTCATTGTGGCCTTGCTATATGTCTTTACTGTCTTGTCGGGATTGAGTTCATATGCAGTCTTATGGTAAGCTCTGATACCGCCGAGGAGGCCGTTGATGAGAGCTACGAGACCTGAACCGTCTTCACCTGCAATATTAAGGATATTGCTGATGTTGAGAGCGTAACCTTCGTAGAGTTCAATCTTAGCAAGACCTTCGATGAGTACGTCAAGTTCTTCTCTTGAAAGAAGTGACTCTGCAAGCTTGAGAATGTTCATTACGGGAGCAATGAGATTCTGAATGAGTTCATCGAGATTGCCGTTTGCAAGGAAGTAGCTGAGGTTACCAACAATTGTGAGAATTGAGGTAAGCGGAGCTTCGCAGATTGCATCTACGATACCCTTCTTATAAACATCTGTAAGAACACCATCAACTTCTTCTTCAACCTGACAACCGAGAAGAGCATCTACAATATAGCCGATAGCTGTAGTGCTGTTTGCGGCTGTTTCAGGAAGATTTACGCCGAGTTGCTGAGCACCGAGAGCGTTAAGGAGAGGAACGATTGCATTCTTGTAACCGTTTGCACCCCAGAGTTCAACGCCTTCGATTTCGAACTTGAGATTCTTACCTGCGAACAGGAAGTCAAGGATCGGGTTAAGAGGCTTGAGGAGGTCAAGGAGAGAATCTACGAATGTAGTCTGATCTGCTACATCCCAAGTGAATGATTCATACTTGTCGTATGTCCATGTTGACTTGTCTCCATCCTTGGTTTCAGTAGCATAAGCTGCACGAACGTCAGCCCATGTAACTGCCTTCTTAGCTTCTTCTGTTGCATCTTCTGCATATGCCTTAGCAACATAAGCGATGAGCTTAGCATTGCCTGTTGCAGCTGCAAATTCATAAGGCATAAGGTCGATGGGAAGAATTGTTGAGATGATTCCTGCAAGCTCTGATGTAATAAGATCTGCAAGGAGAGTATTAAGCATTTCCATGAGTGCCTTATAGTTGTCAGCTGTGAATGCGAATTCACCAAGGAGCCAAGCTACAAGATCACTGAGAGTAGCCTTTCTGCCTTCTGCATTTTCTGTGCCTTCTTCGATCTTATTCATTGCTGCTGTCATCTTACCAAGGAAGCTGTCAGCTTCAGCAGTTGCGCCAATCATAGTGATAATGCCTACTGCTTCACGAGCGATAATTGCATCGAACTTGTTAATTGCTGACTGTACATTATTCATTCCGTAGTTAAGGTCTGTGTTTGCATAAGCAAAGTCGAGCTTACCAAGGAACTTGTAAATGAAGTCTAACGGATAATCATCTTCTGTAAGAGCCTTTTCACCTGTAAGGAGAAGAACTACTACGCCTACAGCCTTTTCAACTGCATCAGGATCTGAAAGGATATCCATAAGAATATTCTTAAGTTCACCGTCTTCAAGGAGACCGTCAACAAGATCCTTAATAGCCTTTGTATTATCCTGAGTAAGGAGTACCTGGAGAAGTGTTACGAAACCGTCAACTGCACTACCTTCAATGTTGTAGTATTTTTCTGCATTAATATCATCAGCAGCGAATTCGTAGTTGCCATAGAACATTGCTGATTCGTTCTTAACTACTTCGTAAACAGGATTGCCGTTTTCAACAACAGGAGTACCTTCTGCGTCAACACGCTGTGCACCCTGCTTAGCCATCTTAGCTGCAAGTTCAATCCAGTTAAGGTCAAGACTGAGACCAAGCTTAGTACCGTTGATTTCGATACCGCCAAGAAGGTTGTTAAGAAGAGCTGCAAGGTCTACACCTCTTACATTTACGCTGATGCCTGATGAAATGCCGGTATGTTCCTTACCGAGGAAGAGCTTAATAATTTCTGCACCTTCAATGCCTACCTGACCAACATCAATCTGGATAGCAAGCGGGAAGATGGGATCTACTTCTGCAATAAGAGTATTAACGGGAGCAAGAAGGTTTCTTGCAAGGTCGTTGATACTGTCGTTACCAATGAAGTAGAAGAGGTTTGCAAGTCTTGACATAAGCTCTGATACGGGAGAAGCAAGGATTTCTTCAACTTCTCCGAAGAGTACATCAAGAATGTATTCAAGGTGTGAACCGATTTCTTCACTCTTTGAGTAATCTTCATATTCTCTCTGAGTCTTAAGGTCTGTCGCACCGATTGCTTCAAGAAGCGGGATAATTGCGAAGTTATAGCCGTCGCCGCCACGAACAGTAATCTGAGCGGGGTAAGGCTGTTCATTCTTCTTATTGTCAGGTACTACAACGATGTCTGCACCTGCAAGGAGAAGCTCGAATACTACATCGAGAGGCTTGAGAAGGTCAACTGCGAACTTCTTAAGTCCATCAAAGTTTTCAATGTTCCAATCATATTCGCTAACCATCTTTGACTTCTGAATAGTCTTGCTGAGTTTTACTTCAACTTCAGCTGTGTCAGCCTTACCGTCAACATCGTATGTTGTGTAGTCATTCTTATCAAGGATGATTGTCTTTGTTTCCTTCTTAGCGTCTTTGCCTTCACCGTTTACTACTTCGTAGGTGTATTCGTACTCGTAAACAGGAGCGAGGTCATAAGTCTTCTTCTTGTCGCCTTCGCCAACTGTTTCTGTGTATGTGCCTTCAGCTGTGGGCTTGTAAACTGATGTAGCCTTTTCAGCGCCTTCAGCTGTGTATGAGTATTCATACTGAGTATAGTGTGCTTCAACTTCTGCCCATGTTACCTTACCGTCAGCATTTTCGTCAGCTGCAAGGATGAACTTAGCGATTTCGCTGTTAGCGTTTGCTGTCCAAGCGGAAGGATCAAGCTTAACGTTGAGGTTGCTGAATTCCTTAACATAGCCAAGGATAGCGTCGATGTCAAGTCCGCTGAGGAGAGGAACAAGAAGGTTCATGAGAAGGTTGCCGAGGTCTGCACCTGCAACAAGGTTTTCAACAAGACCCTTAAGTGAATCAGCACCGGGAACGAAGAGACCGATAATTGCGGGAACAAGACCGTCGATAGCTTCGATAGCCTGACCAAGGTTCTGATCGGTGAGAGGATCCTTGGGTTCAACATCTATCTTAGTAATGTCGTTCTGAGCATACTTCTTGTATACAAGAGTATAGTTGTTGAGAAGCATTGAGATGATGTTGATTACCTTATTCTGATCGCCTGCAAGACCGTAGATGAGGTCACCGAGAACTGTGCCTTCTTCTGCATTTGCAAGGTCACCGATAAGAGCGATGAAGTCTGCACTGAGAACTGTTGAAAGGAGATACATAAGTGCATCAGCCTTGTCAACTGACCATTTAGTTACAGGCTGCTTGCCTGTTTCGTCAACACCGAGAAGCTTTTCGTAAACGATTGCATACTGGCTCATCTTTACGAAGAAGTCGCCGGGAAGAGCCTGAGCAATTCTTACAGTACCATCTGCACCTGTGATTTCAACCTTGGGAAGGAGGCCGTTGATCATTGAAACGAGCTTACTACCGTCTGCACCTGCGATACCTGTGATATCGTTGAGGTCCATCTTAATAAGGCTCTTGAGAAGTGCGTTGATATCAGCCATTGTGATACCTTCGGTCTTTTCAGTTGTTGAGCCGTCAGTATTTGTAACTGTTGTCTTCTTTTCGAAGATTGAAAGGAGACCTGTTACAGGAGCAATAAGGTTGTTGATTACAGTTTCAATACCGTTGTTTGCGATGAAGTATGATGCATTAGCAAGTACTTCGAGGATTGTTGAGATGGGAGCCTTTTCAATCTTTGTTACAAGACCGAAGATGCCGTCTACAACTGCCTTAAGCATATCAGTTGCTTCTGCAAAACTGCCAATGGTATCAGGAATGTCAATGTTCAATGCCTTAGCAAGAGGAACAAGAGCATTTTCATAGCCGTTGCTGCCCTTGAGGCCGAATGTATCAACAAGAATTGTGATATCTTCACCCATGAAGAGGAATGCAAGGAGAGGTTCAACCACTGCAACGATTTCATAGATAACCTTGAGGAAGTCATCCTTATCAGCGATGTTCCATTTTTCTTCAAGGATTACCTTAGTTACATGCTTGCCGTCTTTGTCCTTAACTGCTTCAAGTGTGAATGTCTTGCCTGCATAGTCACCCTTTGTAGGTGTATGCTCTGTGTCGTTAAGGTTTGCATCAGCAAAGTGAGTTGTTACATACTTAGCTGCAACATAATCGTCGTCGCCTTCTTCACCCTTAGCTTCTTCAACAAGATATCTGTATTCATACCAAGCGTGTGCTTTAGCAATTTCAGCCCAAGTGAGGTCTGCAATAGTCTTACCTTCAGCGATATGCTTTTCAATAAAGGCTGCGATTGCGCCGATTTCTGAGTATGACTTTTCAGCTACGCCTGCAGGTGAAATGTCGATACCGAGAACTTCCTTAACAATGTCAACGATTGTTGTGAATGTCTTTTCGTCGATACCACCAAGGAGATTTACGATAGCAGCGAGGAGATAGTTCATCATCTTGTCGTTGAATACAAGGTCGTTAAGGAGATAATCTACTACTGCCTTGATGTCAGCTTTTGCTGCATCTTCACCAAGACCAACATAGATGTCCTTAATGAGTTCAACAGGTGTTTCAAGGTCATTGCCGAGGAGCTTGAGAAGCTTCGGAATGAGGTTGTTGAGCATCTTGTCGAATTTGCTGATTGCAGAATTAACTGCTCCGTGGCCACCGTTGAGAGCGCCACCCTTTACGCCTGTGTAATCATATTCAAGTTCGTCGAGGAAGTAGAATACCATTGCCTTGATAACGCCTGATACGTCGTAGTTGTTAGCAAGAAGCTTGATAACGGCACCGATTACTACATCAGGAGCGTCTATTACTTTTTCAAGGAGCTTATAAACTTCAAGAGGAAGTGTTGTAAGGTCAACCTTAAGCATCTGGAGAAGTGCATCGATGTTATCAGCAGTGATAATCATAGCAAGAAGAGTTACGATTGTTGCTGCGGGATCACCTTCGATATTCTTACCCCAAACTGCATCTTCAGGAGTGATCTTATCCCACTTGGTGTCTACCTTAGAGTTGTTATAAATGATTGCTCCGTTAGCATCAAGCTTAGCTGACTTAGCAGCAATGTCACTGAAATCGAATGCAATGTCAAAGCCTGCTACGAACTTAGTGAGCACCTTAGCGATAAGTTTTTCAAGAGTTGCGCAATCGAGGTCGAGTGTGAGACCAACCTTTGCGTTCTTCTTAGCCACATCATCACCGAGGAGAATTTCAGCAACCGAGCCGCCATCGATAAGCTTAATAAGGTCAACCTTAATAGCTACGGGAAGAACACCTTCAACTGCTTCAATTACTTCGCTGAGAGGAGCGATGAGATTTGAAACGATTGTTGTTACGCCATCCTTGCTGATTGTGTAAGCAAGGTTTGCGAAGAGACCGAGAACGAAGTCAAGCGGTGTGTCAAGGTTATCGTTTACAGTATGGAGAATTGTCTCGAGAATGTAACCGAGTGTACCCTTAGATTTGATTGTAGCTTCGTATTCAGACTGAGTCTTGATGCTGTCAGCAGGAACGTTGAGAGCTTCAAGAAGCGGGATGATAGCATAGTTGTAACCGCTACCGCCCATGATATTGATTTCTTCAAATGCACCGAGTGAATCACCGTATGTATTTGTTGTAGCAAAGTTGTAAGTACCACCTGCAAGGAGAAGTGACAGTACACCGTCAAGAGGCTTGAGAAGGTCTGTTACAACGTCAACGAGGATATCTGCCTTATCGTTGAGTTCCTTCTTATTTTCAATATCCCATGTAAAGTCAGATTCAACCTTGGTGTTGTGAACTCTTTCAACTTCACCCTTTGCTGTGAGAGCGTAGGTTTCTTCGCCTACCTTATATTCAGTAAGCTTGTCATCTGTTGACTTGAGAGTTTCAGTCTTAGCTGCTACATAGTCATCAGTACCCTCTGTTCCTGTTGCAGGAATTGTGTACTCATAACCGTAGTATACAGTTTCAACCTTTTCGAGCTTGAAGGTCTTGCCTGCATAGTCGCCTGATGTAGGAGTATGATCCTCGCCGTCGAGATTTGCATCAGCGAACCAAACTGTTACATACTTAGCTTCAACAGGTGCTACATAACCTTCTTCACCCTTTTCACCCTGAGCTGCCTTAGCTTCTTCTACCATGTAACGGTATTCGTACTTGGTGTAGAATGCTGCAACGTCAGCCCACGTAAGGTCAGCAACAGGAATTCTTTCTTCGCCTGTTACGTTACCTTCAGCGTCAAGAATGTCTCTCTTAACGTCAACTGCCTTAATGAACTCGCCGAGAGTCTTGCTGTCTGCATAGGCTGCAGGTGAAATGTCTATATCGTTTTCAAGGTTCACGATATCATTTACATAACCGATAATTTCTGTAATTGTTGACCATGTCTTCTCGTCCATACCGCCAAGGAGACCAACAAGGAGACAAATAATACCGTTGATAACTTTATCTGTGTAGAGGTTGTCAGCTACAAGCTTATCAAGTGAGCCTACGCCGAGAAGCGCAAGAACTTCGGGAAGGAGAGCCTGAAGATTGCTGAGAGCAAGGTCAACGTCTGCCTTGGTTACGCCGTACTTAGCATAATCAGGAGCATCGGGAGAAAGTGCTTTAGCGGGTTCTTCAATTGCTTCATATGTGATTACATATTCATTGAGAAGCTTGATGAGAATAGCTGATACATTCTTAGTTGCATCGGGGCCCATTACGTTGTCGATGATTGTCTTGAGAATGCCTTCCATTGAAGCAGTGTCAAGAAGACCGCCAACGAGACCGTCTGCAAGTGCAAACTGAAGAAGACCTGTAAGTGTGTACTGAGTGTTACCGACAATTGTTGTGATATGGCCGTCAGCTGCAGGTTTAGCAACTGCGTTACCATCAGCGTCAACCCAGATGTCGCCATCCTTCTTAGCGATAATCTGACCTGCTGCATTTACATATGCATCAAGCTCTGTATCGTAAAGAGCTGGTGATGCTGTTGTTCTTACTGTTTCGATAGTCTGGTAGTCACCAAGGTAGCCTGCTGCCTTAAGGAGCATATCCTTGCTGATGAGATCCTTACCGATAAGACCGTTGATCATTGAGCAAAGACCGTCTACTTCGATTGTACCATCAATCATAACAGCTTCGATTTCAACTTCGCCGTTCTTTGTAAGACCAGCTTCGTCAAGGTAGATTTCTGTCTTGGTTGCGTCACCCTTAACGATGTAAGCATACTTACCGTTTTCAACCTTTTGTACCTTGCCGGGCACAGTTGAATCATCGAGCTTGAGCATCTTGAGGTCAAGAGGAAGACCAAGTGTATCTGAGAACTTGATGCCTTCTTCACCGATGAGAGGTTTAACCACATCGATGAGACCGTTTGCAAGCTGGAGAACTGACTGAACTGCATTGTATACACCGTCACTGCCGATGAAGTAAAGGAGTGAGGGAAGGTATGTTGCAAGGTAAGTTACAGGATTTGCTACAAGATTGTTAACGAATGCGAATACAACGTTAACGATGTATGAAAGCATATCATAAGCATTGTTGATTGCGCAGAACTGTTCTGCAGTCATAATGCCGTCAGCGTTATCCTCTGCATCATATCTGCCGAATGCAGCGATACCGCCGAGTGCGTCAAGTACGGGAACAAGGAGTTCTTCGTAGCCGTTTACACCAACAAGCTCGATGTAACCGTTACCGATTTCGTTACCTGTTCTTGAATCATCCGTGATTTCAAGATGTGTACCGTCCTTATAATACTCAACCATATTTACAGGTGTGTATTCGTTCTTGCCGTGACCAACAAGAGTGAGAATCTTGCCCTGAAGTACAAGCTGAAGTACGGGGAAGAGAGGTTCAACGATAACTGCAAGAGCCTTGATGAATGCAGCCTTCTTATCGGTTGCATCATTTACGCCCCATTCAACGTCAGCAACGTTCTTACCGTCTTCTGTCTTATTGAATTCAGCCTTTGTTACTCGTACTTCTTCACCTTCAACTTTCTTAGTAACAGGTGTAAGAGTTACATCGTAAGTTACTTCCTTAGCTGCTTCGCCTTCGCCTTCTGTCTTGGTAAGTTCGTAAGTTTCAGCATCAGCATCAGCAAGGTAAACAGTTACCTTTTTATCTGTGTTGTCTTCGTTCTTACCGTCAACATATTCGTAAGCGTAGAGAGGAGTTGTGTCATTCTTAACAACATCAGCCCATGTTGTAGCTTCACCGATGATAGCTGCAAGTGTCATTACAGCTGTATCGTTTTCACCGTAAGCCTTCTTAACTGTTGCAAGATAGCTCTGAGGATCAAGCTTGATACCTGTAAGACCGAAGTATCCGATGATAGTACCAACGATATCAGTTGTGCCGATAAGGTTGATAATGAGAGCTGCAAGTGTATTCACAAGCTCGTCTGACCATACAAGGTCGTCGAGGAGATACATTGCAATTTCATAAAGGTCAGCAACCTTGTCATCCTTTGCAATCTTAGCGTAATCGTCAAAGATTTCGTTAAGGATTGTGGGTTCCTTGCCGTCCTTAGGAGCGAGAAGCTTTGAAAGGATGGGAGCAAGTGTGGGAAGAGCTTCGTTGATAACCTTATCGAGCTGTCCGGGAACCTTTTCAGCCTTATCCTTGTCTTCTTCATCAAGAACATCGAGATGGCTGTGGTCGGGAGTGATGTATTCACCGTAGAGTTCGTTATAAGTAATTGTGTAATTTTCAAAGAGCGCTGTGATAATGTCTGCGATTACAAGACCTGTGAACTTATTGTCAGCGAGGTTGCTGAGAATAACGCCAAGGATGTTGCTTTCGTCATCCATATCAATGTTTGCAAGCTTAGCAATTGCTTCGAGAAGTGACTCTGAAAGAACATTGTCAAGAAGGAATACTGCTGAGTCAGCGATGTCAACCTTGAACCAGTCAACAACGTAGTGAGTTTCAACAACTGTACCCATTGAGTCATTAAAGTCTTTTGCTTCTATCTTGTACCAGTTGCCTTCAGCATCTGTGTAGAAGTAATAGAATCTAGCGTTAACCTTCTGCTCGTTGATTGTAATTGCATGAGCTGCATAATCTGAGAAGAATGTATCGTCAAGGAGCTTGAATGCTGCCTTTTCATCTTCTGTTGCATCTTCACCGAGAAGGAGAGGACCAACCAGGTTGTTAATGATCTTAACGAGGTTTTCACCGTATTCACCGCAGATCTTGAGAAGGTCTGTGAGAGCGTATGCGTTGTATTCCTCGAAGTCAGGAACGGTTACACCGTCAACTTTTTCTGTTGTTACAACATACTTGCCTTCGATAATTTCGCCTGCATCTGTACCTGCAGAAATGTAATATGTTTCATCTCTGAATGTGATTGTTTCACTGTCTGTTCTTGCGGGAACCTTAACTTCAGTTTCAACACCGTCTACTGTCTTCTTTTCTGTCTTGTAGATAGGAGCCTTATAGTTGGTCTTTTCTACAAAGGGAACATTTGTGGGCATATAGTCTGCGAAGATACCGCTGATAGCTGAACCGATGAGGTCATCAAGAAGATCGCCTACGATGGGATCAGCAAGGTTAAGGAGTGCAAATACGGGTGAGAGGAGGTTGTTGAGAACAACTTCCGGACCGTTACAGCTGATGAAATATGAAAGTGAGGGAAGAAGTGTGAAGATAAACTCAAGAGGACCGTCAGTGAGGGCTTCAATGATTGCAAAGATGCCGTCAGTGATAGCTGTGAGAGTGATAGCTTCGCCTCTGCCTGCTTCATAAGCTTCAGCTGATACGATTGTGCCGCCTACCTGGTCAACTGCAAGAGCCTGGAAGAGAGGCATAATTACGTTTTCGTAACCGTTGTTACCGTGGAATTCAAGAACACCGCTGTTCTTTGTATCTTCGTTGGGAAGGATGTAGAGTGAGTCGCCTCTGAGAAGGAAGTTGAGAATGCCTTCAAGAGGTGTTACGATACCTGCAAGGATTTCTACGAATGCATTCTTAGCTGCATTGTAACCGCCACGTGAAGCTGCTTTATCGATCTTCCAATCGAATGCATCAGCGCCTGTAAGAGCGTTAACTCTTGTTGCACGGACTGTAACCTCTGTTTCAACTTCGTCTACTGTCTTCTTTTCTGTCTTCTTTGCAGGTTCGCCTGTTGCTTCGTCAATCCAGAGAAGGTTGCCGTCAGCATCAGTAGCCTGCTCGTAACCGTACCATGTCTTGCCGTCAACCTCTGTTGTTTCACCGAGGTCAGTCTTGCTGTACATGTAGTCGGTTGTGTATGTGTAGAATGTCTTTGTTTCATTTGCTGTGAGTTCATACTTATTGTCGCCCTGTGTGATGATAATCTTACCATCTTCAGCGTTAGGCTCAAGCTTTTCGTCAGCATAGTAGTACTGATTCTCGCCTTCAACATCTGTGTATGTATATTCATACTTGGTTTCTGCTGTTACAGTGTTGTGTGAGTATACATATACTCTGTAGTAATCAGCAATGTCAGTCCATGTAACTGCTTCTACGCCCTTCTGAACTTCGAGACCGTCGTCATCAAGAGCAACATCACCGTTTTCGTCAAGAACGAATTCTGAAGCAGCTGCGTTGATAGCAGGAGCGAGATACTGTTCAATAGCTTCTGATGAAGTTGCTTCCATGAAGCCGTAAGGTGTTACGTCGATGCCAACGATAGTGTCAACGAGAGGAAGAACTGTGTTCAATGTGCCAGCAAGATCTTCACCGCCAAGGAGACCCACAAGGAGACCCATAAGCTCGTTCATTGTCTGGTCGTTGAATGCATAAGCCATAAGGAGTTCATGAACAAGGTCCTTAAGACTCTGACCTTCCTTATAGCCGCCTATCTTTTCAAGGAGCATCTTGATGAAGTCAACTTCTTCAAGCATAGGAATGAGATCGGGAATAACTGTGAGTATTGAGCCGTCAAGCTTCTTGATAGCTCTTCTGAGCTTACGCTTTGTAAGTCTGTCGCTGATTTCTTCGTACGCATATTCTACCTTTTCAAATGACAGGTAGTCCATAAGCATTGTTTCAACATCATATTCGTTGAAGTATGTAAGAAGAACTACGAAGAGCTGATATCTGTTTTCGCCTGTGAGTGCCTTAAGAATTGTGTCAAGGATTTCACCTTCCTTGATTTCAACTCCGAAGGATGAAAGGAGGCTTGTGAGCATTTCACCACCGAGGAGAGTCTCTGAAATAATCTGTACAAGAGTATCTGCACGGCTAGCTTTCACGCCCCAGATCTGATCGTTATTGTCTGCACCGTATTCACGGATTGTGTCTACCTTTTCGATCTTACATGTCTTTTCAAGGATCCACTTGAAGATGCCGATGATTTCGCCTTCACTGTTATCCTTATCGAGACCGAAGGTCATAGGAGTCTTATTCTTTTCGGGAACAGCCTTAAGAGTGAACTGCTTATCCTTGCCGTTACCGTTTGTAGGAGTGTGAGTTGCGCCATCAAGGTTATCCTTGTTGAAGTAAACTGTTACAAGCTCATCTTCTGTTGCGCCTTCAACCATTTCCTTGGGAATTGTGTATTCGTAAGCATAAATCCATGCATTTGCATTGTCAAGAAGACCCTGGAGAAGAGTTTCGAGACCGTTTGCAGTGAGAAGTCTTGTGATAAGACCGTTGTCACCGTAGAAGCCAGTAACTTCTGCAATGTTGTTGGGCTTCATAAGGTTGTCGTTGATAAGGTCAGTGATAAGACCAACGATATCAAGAGCAACAAGCTTGTCATCTCTGCCTTCGATTGCTACTTCCTTAGCTGTGATGTCGTTAACCATGTCAACGAGAGTAAGAAGAGGAGCAACAAGCTGTTCAACAGCCTGAGCAAGACCGTCTGAGTAGATGAAGAATACAAGTTCGGGAACAAGGTCAACAATTGTCTGAATGGGAGTATTAACGATCATTGAGATGAGAGCGTCAATATAACCTTCAACAATCTGGGCTGTAAATGCTTTATTATCAAGAGCTGCAAACTCATCCTTGTCAATGAACTCATAGTCACCCTTGTATGCTGACTGAGGATCGTTCATATACTTAGCAACGCCAAGCATTTCGAAGAGAGGAATGATGAATCTGTCGTAGCCGTCACCACCTGTGATGTGGATACCGTCAAGAGCTACGAGGTCAGCTTCTGTAAGAAGGAATCTGAGTACAGGTGCGAAGGGAGCAAGAATCTGTGATACGAGTGCGAGAACATCATCATAATCTTCGATACCGAATGAATCAGTATTCTTGAGCTTGAGTTCGTACTGGTATTCATAAACGATATTGCCTTTTTCGTCTGTCTCTACAACATATGTGTCAGCAATAGCTTCTTCGTCAGCTGCTGCTGTACCGCCATTGACATACCAAGTGCCATATGCATCGGTCTTTGTTGTGCCGTTTGCATATACGGGGATCTTAGCACCGTTTTCGTCGAGAGCATATACGGGAATGGGCTTGCCATTTCCGTCAACTGCATAGAGGTTAAGTGTATCTGCTTCATGAGCAGGTGCAACATAATCTGCTGCAGGCTCCTTGGGAGCTTCATACTTCTTGATTGACTTGAAGTATTCATATGCATCTGCCCATGTATCGAGCTGTTTACCATCATCAGTTACAAAATATTCAGCAAATGCATCGTTAACTGCCTTGAAGTCATCCAGTTCAACGTCTACGCCTTCGATGATTGTGGGAAGAAGACCTACGATCATTGAAACTGTTGCGTTACCGCCGAGAAGATTTACAAGGAGTTCTACAAGCTGAGTTGCGAAGCCATATTTGATTTCTTCTTTGCCAAGTTCATTAGTTACCGTCTTGTCCATCATAAGATCGGCAAGGAGGTTGTGTACCATTTCTTCAAGGTTTGCACCCTGGAGCTTAAGGTCGCCGAGAGCACCTTCGGGAAGCATGCCGAGAACTGCAGGAACGATTGCACCGATAAGTGAGTCAAAGTCTTTAGGAAGCTTTTCCATCTGTTCCTTATCGAGACCGTTACCGTTTTCACCGTAAACGAGTTCGTTGTTTGAATCGATTTCGTTAAATGCATCTTCTGCGTCTGTCTTCTTAACACGAGGATCTTCATACTCGATTTCGTACCATGAAAGAAGGTCGATAAGAAGTCTTTCAAGAGCTTCGGGATCTTCAAATACACCGTAGAGGAGTACTGTAAGGAGATAGTTGCTGTCTTCTTCAGTAAGAGTTGTCATTGCAGCCTTGCTGAAGTCGAATTTGAGAAGTCCGCCGATAAGGTCACGGATACCGTCTGTGAATACGATATCATTAAGAAGGTTGATGAGAACAGACTCACGGTCAACTGTGTATTCAGTTGCTGTGCAAGGCCAGTATGAACCACTGCGTCTGTCAGCAGCAATTGTGATTACCTTCTTTGTGCTGCCTGCACGCCATGCTGTTGAAGCAAGGTTGAGGAAGATAAATTCGGGATCAATGATTGATTTGAGATCTGTACCGTTAATTGATACGCCTTCAAGAAGCTCAACAATGATCTGCTTGAATGTGTAAGCTGAACCTGCACCGCCTGAAAGATCGAGAGCTTCGTCGGGTTCTGTAAGTGAAGCAACTGCTGCCTCGAGACCTGACTGACCGCCTTCGTTTTCTTCGATCATATTGAGAGCTACAGCTGCAGCTGCAGCGCCAACAGTTGACTGATCTGCGGGATCAGTGCTGTCTGATGTTTCGCCTGCCTTGTCGTTCATATCCTTGATGAGGCCTCTGAGAAGATCCTTAACAATACCCATAAGGTCGATATCATAGATGCTTTCAAGCATATCAGTGATTGTTGTTACAGGTACTATAAGGTTATTGAGGATAGCATCAATACCGTCACTTTCAACAAAGTGAGCAAGGTAGGGAATAATTGTAAGGAGTGTGTTTACAGGTCTTGCGCAGAGTGAGTCTACGAGTGCAAAGATTGCATCTGTAAGAGTTGTGAGCATAATCTTTGCGCCATCATAATCGATTGAGCCGTTGTCGTTATAAACAGCAGCCTTGTAAGCTGTATAGTCAACAAGTGTTGCTTCGGTTGCACCGCCGCCAAGGAAGTAATTACCTTCGTTTACAATAGGTGTGCCGAGATTATCTGACCAAGTACCGTCAGCGTTCTTGTTTGCACGGAGTGCGGGAATGCCGAGAGCCTTGATGAGAGGAAGAATGAAGCCTTCATAACCTGCTGCGCCGTTAATTGTAATCTTATCATAAATTACAAGTGAACCTTCAGCGAAGAGAGCTGCGAAAATGGGAGCGAGAGGCTTGATGCAATTCCAGAGAAGATCTACGAAACCGTCACGAGTATTAAGACCCCATGTAGCGTTGATCTTAACAGCAGTCTTCTGCTTAGCAGGTTTAACATTCTCCATTACAGCTTCAACGAGGTGCTTAACTTCTTCGTTTTCTTCTGTTTCAGGATTGTCAGGAGTTGCAATCCATTCAGTCTTGCCTGCTTCCTCGAGCCAGAGTTCTGTGTCTACGAGCTCGCCTGCTGCGTTCTTAACTGAATATGTGTACTTATATTCTGTAACCTTCTTTGTGGTTGTTTCACCGGTTGCCTCGTCAGTTACCTGCTTGTCAACCTCGCGGTCAGTCTGCTTCTGAACCATGTCAGCAATTACAGCAATTTCTGCTGTATTTTTGTCATTGTCGTGGTCGAGTGTTGTAAGACCCTTTTCGTCAGCATAATATGTTGCAGTAACTTTTCCGTCAGCATCTTTAACAACATACTGATACTTAGAGTTAGCCTTTACAACATCTGACCAATTAAGAGCCTTAAGAGCCTTTTCCTGTTCATCGGTAAGAGTTTCTGCAGCAGGATCAAAGGTGATAGATTTATCTTCTACTGCCTTTACAATTGTTTCTCTGAGGTTATCGATATTCATATAGAATGAATACGGTGTAAGGTCATAGCCTGAACCCTTGAGAACAGTAAGTACAATATTTACAATCTGAGCTGAATCTTCACCGCCAAGGAGACCGATAAGCATATCCATAATGCTGTTGAGACCCTTGTCATCGTAGAGATATGTTTCAAATACCTTATCAACGATCAGCTGAAGAGTAATTGTGTCGTCAGTTGTGATACCGAAGAGCTTGTTGAAAGCACCGCTTTCGTCTTCTGCTGTGTCAGGATCATCTTCCTTAGCAAGCATATCCTTAAGAAGTGAAAGGTTGAGAATCTTACCTACGAGTGCATCGAGGTTGTCGATTGTTGCTGAAGTCTTAACACGTGAGATTTCAGTTACCTTTTCTTCGCCAGCACCGAGATTCTTGTTGTGGTCAAGAACTTCTTCGTGTGTATCATAGCCTGCATCTTCATAGAATTCGAAGTGGTTTTCTGATGTAATTTCAATTAATGTTACGGGCTTAATTGTGCCACGTGTATCACCTGTAAGAAGAGCAACAATTAAGTCAACAAGTGCATTCGGATTTTTGAATACATTTGTGATGATTTCGTCAAGAAGTTCTGCTTCGGTTGCTGAGTTGTCGTCTGTAAGGTCGTAACCGAGAAGTGAACCGATAACTTCTTTGAGTGTTGTGTTTGTAAAGATGAAGTCAAGAAGGAACATAAGAACTTCAGCCTTACTTACATATACAGTACCTGTTCCTGATACATATACATAATCAGCATATTTTCTCTTAATATAATCGTTTGCTTCATCTTCATGTTCGCTTACGGGATCACCGAGAGCTGCAATTGACTTAAGGAAGTTCTTAACTGCAGTTGCTCTAAGTGTTCTTGCATCAGCCTTGAGTGATTCAATCTGATCCTTATTTGCAACTGCATTTTCCTTGGTGAGATCAGCAGCCATCTTGTTCTTAGCCTTAGCCTCAAGCTCCTTATCCTTGTCAAGGAAGAGAACTATACCGTACATGCCTTCATACGGATCATTTCCGCCTAAAACGCCGGAAAGGTCAAATTCAAGGTTTGCAATAAGAGCAAGAAGTGAATCAGTAAGTGAATATACATTATCTGAAACAATCTGATCTCCGTTTTCATCATACTTAACGAATTCGTTGAGAGCATTCTGGAAGTTCTCCCAGTCGTCTGTTGCAAGAGCGTCAATAAGACCTGATGCAATGTTGTTGATATCAAGGTTAATGATATCTGTAAGACGGTTTGTTAATGTTGTTACAGGAATAAGAATGTTTGTAACGAGTGTTGTAATACCATCTGCATAGAGGAAATATGCAAGAGTGGGAAGTGCATTTGCAAGTGTTTCAACGGGATACTTACAAAGAATTTCAACAAAGTAGAATACATAGTTTACAATGTTCTTTACTGTGTATCCAACACCTGCAGGACTCATCTTGCCGTCTACATAAACTCTGGAGAGATACTCTTCTTTTGTCATAAGGTGCTCGATCTTCTGACCTTCAGCATCCTTTGTTTCAAGAGTATTGAGCTTGTCACCGAGCTGAGCGATGATTGAGTCAAGACCGAATGCACGGAGAAGAGGAAGGAGGTAATCGTCATAACCGAAGCCGCCTTCGATATTAAGAGTGTGTCCGAAGAGACTGAGTGCGTCACCGGCAAAGAGTGTTGAGAATACGATTGCGAAGGGTTCAAGAACACTCCAGAGTGTGTTAACCATAGCAACCTTCTTAGCTGTGAATTCATCTTTTCTTACAGGTTTGCCGTCTGCATCCAAGATGTACTCAGCTTCGTCAATACCCCATGCCCATTTGCGGTCTCCGAGTGTTTCAGAGTATACAGGAGTAAGGGTATAGTAAACATCTTTACCCTGAGCATCTTTTTGGTCGCTCTTAAGAACTTTAAGCTGCTGATAGTCACCATAATATGTAACTACTTCACCTTCAGCATTTGTGTATGTATATTCATACTTGCCTGCATCATTTGTCTTCTGCGGATAAGCAGTAGCATATACTTCAGTTGCATAAACGATTTCCTTAACTTCGTTACCGCTTGCATCGAGCTTAGGTTCACCGTTTTCGTCAAGAACAGTTACATACTTATCTTCTGTAGCGTCTCTGAGTGTATATGTTACAGCATTTGCGCCTTCACCGACAACATAAGCCTTAAGACCTGCCTCTTCAAGCCATACGGTCTTGGTTTCTGTTACTTCGCCGGCATCGTCTGTAATATCATACTCATACTTATATGCGGTTATATATTCACCGTTTTCGTCTTTAAGCTCTTCGTCGCTTGTTGTCTGAATCTGAACAGCCGCCTTCTTGGGTGTGCCGTCTTGATTCTTTACAAGCTCGCCGTTCTTGTCAAATTCATAAAGCACATAGCTGTGATTGTTATAAATCTGAACGAATGTAAGCTCTACTTCGTCGGCTACGGTGATTACTCCGTCACCGTTTATATCATCCTTCTGGTCATTGAAGTCCATATCAAGATAATACTTATCGTAATCGCCTGAAGCACCGGGAACGATCTTGCCGTTTTCTTTATAGAAGCCGTATGTGAAGTATTCGTAGAGAGGAGACGGTTTACTCTTGTCGGGCTTTCCGTTTTCATCAAGATTGTAAATAAATGCATCGAAGGTCATATCGAAGCCAGCAGCCTTGAGAGCCTGCTGAAGTGTACGTGATGTGCTTGTGCTACCACCTGCACCGAAGAGACCTACAATAAGATTTGCAATCCATGTGAATGAGTCATCCTTAAGGGCATAGTCCATAGCAAGGCCCTTAACAAGACCCCAGAGACCGTCATCGCCCTTAATACCGTTTACAAGGTCACCGCCGATAATACCGTTATCGGTAAGAATTGAGAGAATTTCAGGAAGAGCTTCTCTTACTACATAGTCAAGGTTTTCAATTGTTTCATTTACATCTTCTTCAGTGAAGAGAATTTCATTATTATTTTCTTTGTCAATAACTGCAAAGGTACCGTCATTCTGTACAATCGCATTTTCGTTATTTGCATAACCGCTGTGTACGATACCGTAATCAGTCATAGCCTGATCCTGAATAGCCTCTGTGAGCTTATTATCAAGATTATTGATGAAATCATAGTAGTAGAGATTACCTTCATCAGGATTATAGTCGCTGAAAATGTCGATAATAATACCTGTAAGGATATCTACCTTCATGCCGCCTTCAGCATCTGCTGCTTCGCCTGTAAGGTTGTTTATAACACCGTTAACGATATTGTGAACACGCTGTCTGTATTCAAGTTCTTCGTTTTCATCATTTGCATTTGTAGCGTTGAGAATTACATTACCCAATACAGTAGCAATCTGTCTGTTAAGAACCGTTCTTACGAGTGTGATTAAGAATTTACCTGCTGAACCGTTGAAGCTTGTCCATTTCTTGTTAGCATTAACCGCACCGCTGTCGTCAGTACCTACTGCACGGTATGTGATTTCTTTTGTGATATCCGATGATTCAGCTGCGATTTTTGCAAAGTCAAGCATCTGCACATTGAATCCGCTGTTATCTTCGCCAATATTTGCAAGAACATTGTTGAGAAGATTTTCAAGGTCGAGGAAGCTTTCAATAAGTGCATTAAGATCGAGAGTAATAAGTCTTGAAAGAACGGGATCTACGATGTCAAGAAGCTTAGTTACGGGAGCAATAAGGTTTTCAACCGCAATCATAAAGTTTGAACGCTTCTTATCATCATCGGGATCATTATAGATATAGAGAGCATATGCAAGATTAGGAATCTTCTCGAAGAGAACTGTAAGAGGTGAATCAACAAAGCCCTTAATGCCCTTGGTTTCATCACCAACAAGAAGCTCTCTGATAGCATCAAGAAGAGGACGAAGCGGTGAATTGTATGTCTGAGCAAACTTCTTGCCGCCTTTTGCTGTAAGTGCGTCTACATCTACATTTGTATCCTTTGTCTTGTCGTTGTTGTATACATAGTTGTCGAACTGGTTCTGGCTCATGCAAGCACTGTTAAGACCAAGTGCTTCGAGAATTGCAACGATTGATCTTGAATAACCGTTATTACCCTGGAGCTCGAGTTCATCAAGAAGGAGAATATCCTGACCTGAAAGGAGGAATGAAAGAATGGGGTTAAGGGGTGAAAGAAGGTCACAGAGATATTCAACAAAATTGTTAATTCTTTCTGAGAAATCTTCAGCTTCTACGAACCACTCAAAGCCGGCTTCATAACCGATGTCAGCCCAAGTCATTTCGTCCCTGATATATTCGTATACCTGTGTATCGCTGTATGCATTTGCATTGTATCCGGAAATACTGCCTGTACGATGAATATAATGCTGTCTTTCAAGCCACTGTGCAAGCTGTGTGTTGCCTGATGATGATACACTTGAAGAAGTGGTAAATGCCTGATAGAAACCTGCAGGAGTAAGGTCGATTCCGATATCTGCAAGTGTGTTTGCGATCTTATTTACAATACCATTGGGATCACCGAGGAGACCACCAAGGAGACCCTGATCGTAGTTGAGCTTGTATTCTGTTTCCTTTACGGGGTTGCCTTCATTATCGAGAACAACATCACCGTTTTCGTCAAGCTTGTCAACTTCTGATACTGTTGTTGAAACAACAAACTGACCTTCACGTACCTGGCCTTCACCGTTGCCGGCATCAACATAGTATACCACGCCGTCTACTATGATCTGTGTGCTTGTTGTTGTAGCAGGAATCTTTTCACCTGTTGTTTCGTCAGTAGCATAGATAAGTTCTTTTGTACCAACAAGAAGGTCTACAAGGAATTCGATAAGTGCATTACTGAATACAAATTCAGAAAGAATTTCATCGAGACCTAAGGCTGTGCCTGCATTTGCAGCTGCCTTTGCTTTTGCGATTACAGTTTCAGCACCAAGAGTCTTAAGAAGATCTACGTTTAAAATTGTGTCTTCAAGTGCAACAAGAAGTGTTGTTGCAAGTGAGCTGATAAGCTTATCTACATTTGCAACAGCAAGGTCTGCCTTTGCAATAAGATCTGCGTCTGTGTATGTCTTGTTTGCAAGCTCGGTAGCACTCACCTCGCTGTTTGCTTCACGAAGTGTTTCTTCAAGATATTTACCAATCTGGAATGTTGACTTGAGGTTACCGGCTAAATCTTTTGTAACATAAGACTTCCAACTGTCACCTTCCCAATAACCGAATCTCTGAGCGTCATCAGCTACGTCATAGTAGTCTCTGAAATTCATTGTGTAGTCATTAAGAAGACAAATAAGAATAGCTACAATTGTGTCAGCCTGACCGTCAACAATACCTGCAATCATATCGAAGGTGTCGCCGAGAAGACCGCCGAGAAGCGGCTCAAGAACATAAAGAGTACCGTCGTCCATAAGCCATCTGAGAAGTGTAAGAAGAACGTCACCGGAGTCAGTGTCGATATGATAGTTTGTCTTGGGTGAAAGCGGCTGAATTGTAGGAAGGGTTGTTCTTACGACCTTACCGCAGGCCATAAGTCGGTTAGTCGGCAGGATAAGAGGACACGAACCCGTGTTTCCATCCCATTCGAGCCAGTCCAGGAAGCCGTCGCCGGCAAGACCGTATAACGTTCCTGTAAGCAAGCCGGTCTGAACATATTTTTCGTTATGTTTTATGTATTCGATGACGTTACCGTCTTCATCCGTCTTTGCCAGATATTTACTCTTGGTTGAATCGGTTGGAGATTCACTTGTTACTTTTGCACCAAGAAGCATATTAAGAAGACCTGCGCTGCCCTGCTTTGTTACATCAGGTGTAAGACCAAGATCTCCGATAAGATTTCTGAGAGCAAGATCCCAAAGCTGAATATCTGTAAGTGAAGCACTAACAAGGCTGAGTATAACTTTAAGATTCATATCCGTAATCTTGGGAAGAATCTGATCATATTCAAGAGCAGCAACAAGATTGGGAAGAAGCTCAAGAATTGTTTCAACAGGCTTGTTGAAAAGTCTCATATTGATGAAGTTGATAATGGGTTCAAGAAGCATCTGCCAAAGCTCAACACCATAGCCGTCTTCAGCTACGATACCTGCGCACTTGCCGTCAAGAGCATGGATATCTGTATCACACGCTGCAGAAACTTCACCACCGGAATAATATCCGTAACCGTCTTTGTTGTTGGGATCGGCAAGAGCCTGAATACCAAGAAGACGATAAAGCGGCATAAATACATTGTCATAAAGCGACTGGCCGGTTGAGTCAATTGTAATATCAAAGTCCATAAGTGCAACTTCGACCTTCTTAGCATTACCTGTTACAAGTGAGGCAAGAACAGGAGCAAGACCTGATGCTGCAGCGGCCATTGCATGATAAAGGTCATCAGCATTTTCTGTATGCCATGCTCTGTCCTGATCAAAGTATACGGGCTCGCCGTTTTCATAATAGATAGGCTCTGTACCCTTCCATACACCGTCAGGAATACCTTGATATGTTGCGCCGTCTCTGGGGTTGGTCCAATTATCGTTCCAATATGATCTGAGTTCCTTACCACTACCATAAGACGAACTATCATGAGGTGCTGTCTGAAGAGCATAAAGAACTTCAGTATAGTCATAGCGTGAACCCATAAGGTCACCATTGAACATCTTATACCAAATTACATCCGTGTCATCACAGATGTTACCAGCAGATGTACCATTCTTTGATTTGCCCCAGTTTGCATAGAACATATGAGGCATGGTAGGAAGCGCTCTACGGAGAGTTTTGGGAAGATCCTGGTAGTATTTCGGAAGAATAACCGCTACGCCACCTGCAAGGCTATAAACAGCAGGACCTACCGCACCTTCAAGAACTGTGAAAATAGTATTAGGAAGTAAACCGCCATAGAGGATGTTGGCGATAAGACTGATAAGGAATTCGCGAAGATTCTTTACATCGTCACCCTTCTTGAAGGTTTCCTTTGCATGCTTTACACCATCTTCATCAGTGAACGCAGGAATTTCATAATCTCTCTTCCACTGTCCAAGCATATTAGTCTTGACAGGAACAATTTCTAATTTGGTTGTGGGGTGTATCTCAAGATCTGCCTCATCAAGATAGAACTCATCTGTTCCGTTCTTGTATGTATAAGCAAACTTACCGTAAGCATCAGTCTTCTGCTTCATTGTAAGATTTTTGAGAAGTATACCAAGGTCCTCTGAAACGAGAATTCTGTCTAGATCTTCTACAGCTAAGTCCATAAGGTCAGCAATTTCACCTCTGGAAATGGAGCTGTTCTGTGCAAGCTCAACCTCATTAACCAGTTCCATGATGTCTTTATAATTAAGCTTACCTACACAAGTAGCCCACATATATGCATTATAAGCAGGTGCCTTGCCTTTGTGGAGAATATACTGAAGCATTGTTTCATCAAGAACATTATAGGGGTCTCCGCCATATTCTCCCTTGTGTGCAGCCTGAGGAGCCTGTGCTGTATTCTCATAAGCGAGATTCTTCAGGTTATTGAAATATGTCTTGAAAGAATTTGCGTCACTATATGCTCTGGTAGCACTTTCGTAGGTTTCAAGGAATTCATCTTCTGTCATATCACCCTTCTTTGAGTTGGGTTCATACGCAGGAGCTTCAGCGAGGAAGGTTCCTAAACCGCTGGGAGTGATAGCTGCAACACTCTTATAAGCTGAAATAATTGCTTCGTAGTTATAGTATGTAGCAGTATTCTTGCCTTCTGCATAATACTTAAGAACGAGATTGTAAGAATCGTTAGCCTTAAGAAGAAGGTCCGCTTTGATATCATTTACATACTCTGTATAAGGCGCAATACCTTCTTCACCGTAAATTTCTTCAAAAATTGAAGCAAGACCGGCATTAGTTGAAAGCTCATAAGCCTGTCTGTAGAGTGTTGCAAATTCAGCAACCTGTGCCTTAGCATTGTTGAAGGTAAGACCTGCGATTACAACAGTATCCATAAATGCATCCATCTTGTCTTTTACAACAACATGCTCAGCACCTTCAATATTAAACGAAACGTCACCTACTTTTTCAGCAAGCTTTGTGTAGGCTTCTTCATTGATATTGTTGCCTGCGTCTGTCTTTGTGTTCTTAATATCTTCATATGTAGCGTATCCGAGAACATATGTATTGATATCTGAAACAAGTGCAAGTGTACCATCATTGCCATTGGGGCCATAGAGCCAGAGAGCAGCATCTTCTTCAGTCGCATCAACCCATGTCTGTGTTGCTTCGTCATAAGTCTGCCACTTTTCTGTTGCAATATCAAACTTGGGAGCAAAATCAACTTTATCAACAGCTGCTTTAAGAGCATCTGCGTACATAAGAGCATAAGCCTTAGAAATTTCAATTCTAAGACGAGCCATTTTTGATTCAACTGTAGCAGAGTCTGAACCAATGTAGTCTGTACCCTTAATGATGTTCATCAACTTTTTGGCAGGTGTAGCATACGGACTTGCATTGAGTTCATTCATAGCAGCAACATAGCTGTTGTAATGCGCAAGAAGACCGGGAGCATCCAGATCAGCTGTTTTAACTGCAAGGAGTGCGTCAAACTTAGCAATAATACTTGATGCAAGCTGTTGCGCCTTTACTTCCGCACCGGCGTTGTTGTAGAATGCCTCTGTTTCGCCGTAAGTCTTATTTACAGTCTTTGCGATATAATGATCCCATACCTGTGCAGGGGTATATCCTGACTGTGATAAGATTACAACATCAGTAAATTCATTGAAAAGCTTAGCAAAAGCGTCAAGCTGAATATCACCAAGCGCTCCGCCGCCTTCAACTATTGCAAACCAAGCGATGAAGTTTGAAGGATTAACACTCTGCTCAATTGCAGTCTTAATCGCACCAACAGTTGTTACCATGCTGGTGGGGTCTTCAAGTATATCTGTTTCATACTTGGTCTTGTCATTGATTTTATACTGCTTACTTCCGGCAGCTGTTTCACCGGTTACAATTGTAAGGGTAGCTGTGGAGTATGTACGGTTTTCGTCCATATCTTCCCACTTGTTCCATGCAAGCAGATCAAAGCCGCAACCAATATCAAGTGTAATCTTGGTTGAAGCTGAATAATAATCGCCTTCCGGTGTCCCAAACTTAAAGTAGTCAAGAATGTCCTTGTAGTCTTTCGCAGGAATTCCAGATGAAGTACTACGATTATCCGCAACCGACTTAATACTTTCAACTATGTTCCACAAGCTGCCAAAGTTTTCCTTACCTACATTACTGAGTGCATAATCTGCAAACGCTTTGGCAACAGCCTGCCAACCACTTGTTGCAGTATCCATCTCAACAACCCAGTTCTTGCCTGAACCATCAGGAACTCGGGTCTTGTCAGGATCCTTTTCTTTGTTTGCGTTTACAATAGCTTCTTTAAGTCCTGCATAATGCGTTTCAATGGCGTCAAACACGATGTCAGTAGTAAGATCTGCACCGAGAACGCTGAAGCATACAGAACAGCTGGATACTATCATAATAATAGCCAGCAAGCAACTTAACGCTTTTTTACCAACTTTCATAAAATTTTCCTCCTTATATGAAAGAATTTTATATAACATTAATAGATTTCCCCATGATAAACACCCTTACACCCTGAAAAAGGGTGCAAAATGCCCATAGAGACACCTATAACTGTACGTAGTATACCATTTTTGGACAAGTATTTCAATATAAATTTTAATAAATTATGTATTTCTGCGTTTTGCACAGTCTGTTTAGTGGCTTTTTGTGTAGATTAACCATTGTCAAAAATAACAAATCAGAGTGCCAAATTAATGCACTCTGCACAAACAAATGTATCTTGTGGTATACCTGTTTCCATACCCAACCTGTTGGGGTTTTACAGCTTGTTCACAAATTCCCACCAAAGAAAAGCTCCTCTCCAGAAGGAGAAGAGCTTTTGGGTTTGATTTGAATTAACCGTAAAGGTGTGAGGGATCGCTACAGCACTTGAATTCACCGGTGAGCATCTTGATGATCTTGTGGAAGAATCTGAAGATTGCACCCCAGATGTTGTCACGGTGACAAGCACATCCGCAGCCTCTGATTGAAACTGTACCAACGATTTCGCAGTCAGCCTGAACGTCCTTAGTGATTTCAACCTTATTGGCATTTGTAACTGTAATAACAATGTTGTATTTGCCCTTAGCTACTTCAAATGTTGTTACGCCCTGAGCGTTTGTATACTTGGTTGTTATGTAGTTACCGCCTGAGTAGATGTCAACCTTTGCGTTCTGAACAGCATTTCTGCCGTCTGTAACTGATACCTTGATGGTTGCATTCTTGCTCTGTTCGGTATTACCGCTGTCGTCGTCATCTGAACCTGAATCGCTCCATACAAGTTCACGTTCCTCTTCGTAGTCACAACGTATGCACTCAAAGATTACTGAACCCTTCTGAGTGGGAGTTGCAGGAACTCTAGTGTTTGCTTTTTCTACAAGCTTATGGCCGAGAGGACCACCCTGTTCATGCTGGAATGTGTAATCACAATACTCACACTTTTCAAGGATGCTTTCACCCTTTGTACATGTTGCGCCAACTGTAGCAGAGCTGTCAATCTTCATTGAGTGAGCAGTTGCATCGAACTGTGCATAATAGATATATGCATTGTTGTTAGCGTCTTTCTTTTCAAGCTTCCATCCACTGAAGGTGTAATGATTGTTGTTATCATACTTCTTAGTGGGTGTTGTGCCTTCATAAAGATCTGCACTGATTTCAGCAAATGTCTTATCAAAATAGTAAGCAATTGTGTTATTTGCATCATAGCCGAAGATTACAGTATACTTACGGGCTGTTGATGTGTAGATAGCAACAAGTTCAATGTTTGCTTCAACAACTGCATCAGCAGCAATCTTTTCTTCTGTGCCCTTGTATGCCCAGTGGCTGAATGCGTAGGTGTATTCATCATCCTTATCCTTTGAAGGAGTGATTACTGAAATTTCTGCAATCTTTGTGCCTGCCTTAACAGTCTTTGTTGAGATTGCTGTTGTTGCTGTCTCATTAGCATAATACTTAACAGTGTATTCAACTACGCCGCCAACTTCTTCTGTTTCACCGCAGAGTGTACAAGTCTTAACGCCGTTTACAGGTTCGCCCCATGTGTGATCGCCAAACTTGCCTTCAACTGTGTAGCTGTAATCACAGCCGCTACATGTGTAAGTCTTGATTTCCTTCTCCTTACAGGTTCCTGCAGTTGCTACTTTTTCTGAAATTGTGTGTTCAACAGCTGTAAAGTCTGCTGATGTTACAACATCGCTGTAAACTGCATTGAGTTCAACCTGCTTGCTCCAACCCTTGAAGGTGTAATGGAAAGTGCCATCAGGAGCCTTTGTGGGAAGCTTATTAGCAGGACAAACTGCTGCTTCACCTGCTTCAACAGTTGTTTCGTAAACAACATCGCCTGTTGCATTGAGGAACATAACTGTGTAGGTTCTTACTTTTTCTGCATATACGGGAACAAGTTCAAGATCTGAATTTACAAATACAGGAACTATTGATTCATTACTCTTTAATGCCCAACCGATAAATTCGTATGTCTTTTCCTTATCAGCTGCCTTTGCAGGACCGTTTACAGGAAGTATATCACCAAGAAGTGTGCCTGCAACAATGTTGTATGCACGGGTGTAAACATTACCCTTTGCGTTGTAGTAAACGATTGAGTATGTTACGCCTTCAGATGTAGTAGCATCACAGCCTTCTCTCTGACAATGTCTTACACCGTTTTCATCGGGATCGCCATAACTATGTGCAATCTTTGTGCCGGGAACAACTCTGTCATAGGTGTAACCACAATCACAAGTATATGTATCAACTCTGTCTGCTTTACAAGTTGCTGCTTCCTTTACTGTTACTTTAAAAGTATGTGCTGTGTGAGTGAAGTTGGGAGTTGTATAAATATCACTGTAAACAGCCCTGAGCTCTTCAGCCTTGTTCCATTCCTTGAAGGTGTAGTGATACTTTGTATCAGCTTCCTTGGTAATATTCTTAAACTCCTTATTGGCAGGCTGACCTGCAGTTACTTCTTCTTCACCGATATATGCGCCTGCATTGTAAGCATATACAACTGTATACTTTCTTAATGAGCCTTCATAAAGAGGATAAAGCTTAAGGTCTGATTTTACAGCTGTGTTTTCAGCATCAAGCGCTGTTCTTGTATCTTCGCCTTCTGTGGGAGGTGCTACTGTTGACCAGCCGATGAAGGTGTATGTATACATCTTATCAGCAGCCTTTTCGGGAGCAGCAGGAAGAACTGTGCTGAGAACGGTATCTTTATAAACCTTGTAGCTATGTGTATAAACCTTGCCAATTGCATTGAAATATGTGATTGTGTAGCTTACTAAGCCTATGTCTGCTACAGCTTCATCACAGTTTGCATTCTGACATTCAAAGAGTCCTGTTGTTTCGTTGAGAAGCCAATTATGTCCGTTTGCTGTGTTTTCGACTTCAGCTGTGTAGCCATAACCACATTCATCTTTACAACCATAATATACTACCTTGTTTTCAGTACAGGTTGCTTCTGTTACAACACGTTCACTTCTGTTGTGCTCAACAGCGTCGAATACAGGTGTTGTGTAGATGTTGCTTTCCACAGCTCTGAGCTGTTCTGCCTTATCCCAGCCCTTGAATGTGTAATGATATACATTATCATAAGCCTTTGTGGGAGTTTCGAAACAAGGACGAGCAAGAGAACCTGCCTTCACAAGGAAGGTTTCGAGGATATTCTCAGTATCATAAGCATATGTTACTGCATAATATCTGTCTGCCTTTGTGTATTTTGCTTTAAGTTTAATATCTGAACCGTTAATTGTATATGTGTTGAATGCTTCGGCTTCTTCAGCGTCATTAGTGAAAATCCAACCTACGAATTCATAAGAATAATGAGTTGAAGCTGCCTTTGCAGGCCCCTTAGCAAGATCATAAGTCTCGCCGTTCTTGAGATAACCTGTCTTGCCGATTTCAGTTATGCCGTCTTCTGCATAATAAGTGATTGTATAATTGATCTGCTTTTCAGCATAAACAGCGTAGTAAATTGCATCACCCTTAACTTCGATGGGGAACTTAACTTCGTTGCCGTCTTTATCTGCCCAATGTGAGAAGGTGTAAGTGTAGGTTGCATCTGCTTCCTTTGCGGGAACAGTTACTGCATCAGCAGCGATTGATTCGCCAACAAATTTAGTAATTACCTTAGTATTAAGCTCAGTAGCCTCTTCACCGTTAACGAACGAAACTTTTGCTTCAACAGGAGGTACATAACCGTCTAACTTTTTATTTTCGATGTCACCGCATCTTGAACACTTGTAGTCCTGATAGTATACGGTGATTGTTTCGCCTGTTTCTTCATCGGTTTCTTCTTTTGAATAAACTTCACCATCGATCTCATAAGCGTGGCCGAGTGCAGGAATTTCCTTAGCAACGGGAGCTTTCATTGGATCATATTCACCTTCACCGATCCAGCTTTCACAAACTGCACAAGTGAGCATTTCTGAACCCTTGTCTACACAAGTCGGCTCAACTATTGTCACATATTTACCTGCAACGTGACCGAGCGCAGGAATATATTCTGTTGTTTCCACATAACCGCAATAACGACAAGTCTTGCCCTTCTTACCAATTTCCTGACAAAGAGGTTCAGAAATTATCTTTACGCGATAGAAATTATGGCCGTTTTCTGTGTCAACAGAAATCTCTTCAGTTACCCTTGCTGTTTCAAGACCGCAGACTGTACAGTCTCTGTGCTTTGAACCAACAGTCTTACAAGTGGCCTGCTGATCAATTACCCATTCATATTCATCTGTGTCTTTGCCGTCTTCACCTTTAACCATCGCATAAGTGTGTTTACCTGTTGCTTTAAGGTGTCCGAGATCATCAGCAGTGAGAGCTTCCCATGTGCCTTCTTCTTCATCTTCAGCAGGTTCAACAAACTTCTTAGCCTGAGCAAGGTCATCTGCAGAGCTTGTGGGATAAAGAACAAGTGTTAAGCCGCAGTTGTTGTCGCAGACATATGTTCTGTAACCGTCATTTACACAGTCAGGTGCTGTGTCAACATAGTTTACTGTAAAGCTGTGACCCTTGGCAGCAATAGTTGTTACAGCTTTTCTGTCACCGCAGAGTGTACAGATGTCATATTTTGAACCGTCGGCCTCACAAGTTGCAGCAATAGTATATTGTCTATAGCTATGCTTACCCTTGATTTCGAATACCTTTGATGTCTTGTTGCCGTGCACATCAATAGCTGTTACTGTGTGAGTACCTTCTGCTTTACATACATACTCGCCGTTAACAAGAGTAACCTCTTCACCGTCGATGTAGGCCTTTGTGCCTTCAATATCATCAGTTATATTTATAGTAGCTGTACTACAGAACTCACTGCCGTAACCATCACCTGTAACTGTAATTGAAGGAGCCTTTGTACCATAGCTGATTGTACCTGAGCTGAGGTAACTTACGTTTACTTCACCAAAGCCTTCACGGTCTGAAAGTCTGATGTAAATGATATACTCCTTGCCATCTTCAAGATTAAGATTTGACACAATACCTGTTGCATTCGCATTGTAGTGTGCAAGTATTTCATCAACAGCTCTGTCGATTTCAGCCTTGAGAACCCTATCGTTACGCATAAGAGCGCTGTATTCAACAAAATCAAGGTCATATTCATCAAGCACTGCCGCAAAAACATCATTCTTTGCTGCTTCGTAGTTGTAAATTTCTGTCCAACCTGAAATTACTGTAGTAAGATCTTTGATTTCTTCAGTTGAAATGAAATATTCCATTTTGCCAACGCCACGACTGAGCTTAGCTAAGGGGTTAGGCATTGTGCGTGTACCGACATCGTTTGCATTTGCAATGAGGAAAGTATTTGCAGAAACATAAGTAATCTCGTTGTAATCGATCTTACCGAAATCGCTGCTGTCCCATAACTTGTTACCAACATAGAGCTTACCTATAGGAGCGTCATTATCTTCAACGATGGGAATCTCTACATTGTAATCAATCTTGTTACACTCATCATCCATACACTTATAGTTAGCGAAACCGGGAACGGTGCATGTAGGTTCTGCAACAATTTCATAAACTACTTTTTGATGCTCTTCTTCTGTATATGTAGGCTTAAGAGAAATCACACCATTAACAAGAAGAGTTTCATTGATTATATCAACTTCTGCACCAGTAGCGATATGAGTCCATTTCTCGTTGAGCTTATAGTGATGCTCATCTGTTGCGGGTTTATATGCTTTAGATATAAATGAACCATTGTAATCTGCAATATTTCCACCGAAGGGAATCTTAACTGTTTTTATTATGTCTGTGCAGTCTTCATTATAGAAGTTTACTGTAAACTCCTGAGCCTTTCCTTCAAAAACAGGATAGAAGTAAAGGTTTTTGCCCGGCATTCTGTCGCCACGAACAAAAATCACTTCATTTTTTGCAATGTATTCTGCCGGCGCAGAAAGTTCAATCTGAGCAATAGCTGCCTGTTTTTCAGGCTCTGTTAATTCACTGTTACTGTTTATTTCTTCTATTTTTGTTACATAACCATATTCAGGATTACTTAAAAGATCCGCCGGTACTATAATAATATTACCATCAGCGTTAAGTTGACGACCGAATTCGTCACACAGCACCCAATGCTTAAACACCCACTGATATCCTATTTCAGGAACTTCATAGCTAACAGGTTCAGTGAATACAGGTTGCTGAATCTTTGCATTGTATCTGTATACAGCTGTTGAATGAACATCTTTGTTGTCTTTTAACCATGTAACTGTATATGTCTGATAAGATCTTATGTAGGTTGCTGTGTAGGTTGCATCACCATGACAAAACTCTGAAACATCAGGTGACCATGATCTGAAACTATAACTAAACTCTACATCATCATCTTTAACAGGATTTTCAGGAATAACTATTTTATCACCATAATGATATGTATTTTTTGAAATTATTTCCTGTTCACCGTCTTCATTTTTTATGTCGTTAAGGAATGTAATTGTGTAATCCTTATAAACAGTTTCGAACTGTGCTGTAAGATAGGTATCACCGCTGAACACATCTTCACCCGGAACAACGATATTACCGTTGCTGTCTTGCCAGCCCTTGAAGTTATATGTACCAACCTCATCTTCAGCTCTTTCAGGAAGAGCATTTGTGGTTGCGCCGTCCTCATTTTGCACAAGGTTTTCATAAGCAGGGATTTTTTCATCTACAAACAGACCGTTTTCTTTACCGTCAAGCTTATAGATGAGTGTTCCGTCATAGTTATAGTAATAAATATCGGCATAATCTTTCTTTTCATAGATTGCCTTATATTTTGCGTCACCGACAGCAATACCGATAACTGCAGGAGACCATTCCTTGAAGGTATAAAGTGAATCATCCGTAACAATTGTCTTGGGAATATCATATACCGTGCTATCACCTTCAACCGTATCACCAACTGTGGGAGCAGTAACCGATGCACCGTGACTGTAAAGAGTTGAATCAGCTTTGATGACTTTTCCGTCTATATCGAGGAACTCGATAGTGTATTCAGCGAGTATGGGGTTACCGTAAACTGCATAGAGCTGTGTGTCGCCCTCAATCATAATATCTTTAAGCTGATAAACGTTACCCTTCTGAGGATCACCGATTCTCCAACCCTGAAGGAAGTATCTGTAACCACCATAAACATAGTTGTTAAGGATTTCAGGATCCACGGGAGCTTCGCCCCATTTGATGCCACCGATTGTTATGGGGTCAGCGGAAACTTTGTTATCCTTTGTATAGTTATATGTTACTTCATATTCGATGGGGAGCATTCTGAAAACGGGAACATAATCTGCATTGCCTCTGACAATGATTTCAGCGCCGTTCTTGTCTTCAAAAGCGATTTTTGCACCGTCTGCGTCGTAACCGTTCTCATCAACAGTATAATATTTCTTGTCTACCTTCTTTGCCCAACCGATATGCTCATAATTATTCACAACATCGCTCTGAAGTGTAATACCCTCAGGTAAACCGACAACAAAATCACCATAGAGATAGTCTTTTTTTGTGCTTGCTGTAATTTCATTGCCGTCAACGCCAAAGAATTTTACAGTATATGTGTTCATATTTGCCGGACTGTATGTAGCCTGGAAAACAGTATCACCGGGAAGAATAACCTCGTCATACATAAGACCGTTGACACCGCTGACAGGTTTGCCATCGAGATCGTTTGCTGAATATACTCTCCAGCCGTCGAAGTTATATTCGACACCGTTTACCTTCCACTCAAGCTCATTGTTGCTGTTGAAAGAAAATCTATTATCAGCAACGGCCTTAAGTGCTTTGTTGATTTCATTGAGAGAGCTATAATATTCCTTAAGCGTGCCATTGTACTTTGCTTTAATGGTGCCCACTATCTGTCCGTCAGCTGAAAGGAATGTTACATCAACATCTTTATATTCCCACTGAGCATAGTAGATCTGGTCACCGGTAATTACTGTTGATTCGGTAAGAGCTGAGCCTGTACCGTCTGCCTTTGTATTGAAGGCAGGATCTTTGAACTGATATCCCTTATAGTCATAGATTGTAGGAATACTGTTAACAAGTGCACCGTAAACACCTTTAACCGGAATCGCATCAGAAGCATCAAGCTTACCGCCGTTGCCGTCAAAGGTTACGGTGTAGTTGGGGTGAGTGAGGGTGACATCAACTTCGTGTGTTATACTTATTCCATTTGATTTATAAGTCAATTTCAATGTCCAGTCAGAGCTTTCATCTCCGGGCTTAGTTCCGTAATGATCCGCACCGACAGCTGCTGTTATGTCTACACCAAGACCATTCTTAGTAACGGTCATTTCATCCTTTGGTTGACTGTTATTGCTGAGAACTATTTCTGCGCTCTCAAGAGTCACAGTCTTTGACCAAGTTACGCCATACTGATCTTTGAAAGTAGGTGCAGGGAAAGTTGCTGTTTGCGGAAGAGGTTTATCAGCTCCGCCAATATCAACAGTTTCACCTACATTGTCGAACTCAATTTTAGGTGATATCCATGTTTCAGGACGACTTGACTGCTTAAAATCTTTCCAGTCACCCCATCCAGCATTACCAACACCACCCTTATCAAAATTAGCACCCTCATCTGATACTTGCGTACCATTGATGCTTACAGTTTCCCATCTGCCTTTAATTACGTCTTTTTCGCCAAACAGGTCACCCATACCATAAACACGAGCTGAAACCTGAGTGGGGAAGCCTGTTACAGTTACTGTTACAGTTGCACTCTCTAATTCTTTAACTTGTGAAGTAACATCAAAATCCTGATATCCCCCTGAAGCATTTTCATGGTACACCCTAACCCATACTTCAGAATTTGGCTCCTGAACTTGATTTTCAAAAGTTACAGCTAATGAAACATCATAACTGCTTGGCGCACCAGCCTCTGCCTTCTGCGGTGCTACCCACACCCAACATGACATAAGCATAAGCACTGCTAAAAACAGTGATAAGCTTTTCTTTAAATTCTTTTTCATTAAGATTTCCTCCTTAACAAAAATCTGATTCGTTTATATAAAATGGTTTGCCGCCGCGACGGCATTAAGATTAACCATCGAAACGAAACTTATTCGTGCTTTTATACCTTAATTTACCCTCCGGCACAGCCCCTGACCTGACCGTTTTTCGCTTTTTGGGCGCAAAAGGGTACAAAGACACTTTTAGTTAGTATCAGTATAGCATTTCAAAATCAACAAAGTCAAGATGAAGTCTAAAAGATTTTAATGATTTCTTCATTTTTGGTTCATCTGTGCAAAAACGCTTCTTTCCTTTGGGCAATTTGACAAATGACCTTTGATGCACCCTATTTAGCCTTTAAACGTAAACTTAAGAAGAACCTGACTTTTTTTAACGTCTTCTTGTAAACCTCCCACCTTTACACAGCCTTTCTTTTTCCACACATTTTTGTTGAGTGTTAAAAACTTTTCAGAGTTGTGGAAAACTTTGTTGAAAATCTGAAAAACAACATCTTGTTTTTCATTTAAAAATGTGTCGAAATGTAGTAGGTGTAAATTTCTGAGCTTTACAGTTTTACATAGTAGTTTTCAGCTACATATTTCTCTATATATAATAGTATACAAATCAAAAGCAGAACTGCATGGTCTGATTTTGCAGTTCTGCTCTGTTTTATCTGTTAATTTGTTGTTTTTTATCCGTTTCTGTTCACTCAGTTTCTTTCATACGTATAAGATATACTCCGTAAGCTACGCTGATAAACATAATAAAGGCACTCGAACCTAGTCTTTGCCCTGTAGTCAGTGCAGCTTCATTTGAAAAGACGCTCAGCGAATTGAAAATACCGTGAAACGCAATGCAGCCCATAAGGCTCTTTGACTTTAGGAAAATCATCACCAGCATAAAGCCTGTTGTCATTGCGTAGCCTACCTGAAGAAGATTCGGCAAAAGCTCGGCACCTGAGCCGTTAAAAAGGTTTATTATGTGGCCGATACCGAAGGTGATGCTTGAAACAATAATTGCAGACCTTATTCCGTCCTTAGCCATTGCTTTGAAAAGCAGACCTCTGAAAATTGCTTCCTCAAGAAAACCTACACAAAGCATAGTGAGAATATAAAGCACCGTTTCGACAGCTGTTAGATTCATACTGACACCATACCACAGATTCACCGTAAGCAGTAAAATCAGCGGAATATAAAAGAGCGCTTTTCTGCCTGAAAGCTTCGGTCTGCATAAACCGTACTTTTCTGTAAGACCGTTTTTCTTTATATATATAAATAGTATAAGAGAAAGTGCAACTGCAATGGGTAAATTTACCGCTTTGGTGATTCCGATGCTCTCCGAAATATTGTCACCGAGAGAGAGTAATATACAATAAGCTACAATCCACACTATTGCAAAAGACAGTTCGCTTTTCAGATAGAGCTTTTTCATTTTATCCCTCCTTATTCTTTGTCGCAAGGTCAGTACTTAATATTACTGAACAGATAATCCGCTGTCAATATCTTTGTAAATTACAATTTCATTCTCTGTAAAATCCGCAACGATTCCATTGTGCTTTCCTGTTTCAAAAACAATTGCTTTAACACTGTTGATATTTTTCAGCGGTGTTCTGCTGATTCCGTTCATTCTGTTTGTAACCACTGCAAATTCAGGACTGAGAGCCTGAATATAGTCAGATGTTGTTGAGTTGTCATATCCGTGATGACCGACCTTAAGCAGATTTATTTTACCGAGTTCCTTTGCAAGGCGGTCTTCATCACCGTCAAGGTTGTTAATATCTGCAGCAAGAAAAGCTCTCAAATTATTTTTTTCAATAAGTAACCCTATTGCATTTTCATTTTCACCGATAGGTTCGGTTGACTGTGTTTCTGCTGTGTTGCAGAATTTCATTGTGAAATTGCCGAAAGTGAATGGCTCTTCTGATATTTCATGAATAACGGGAACGCCTTTCTTTTCGCAAGCAGAAATCATTTGCTCATATACTTCTTTGTTATCCCACTTTTCAATTTCATAAGCTTTAATTTTGCTTTCGTCATACTCTTTTATGTAGGCGGCTTTAATGGTAATATTCTCGTCAAGGATAACAGTATCAAGTCCGCCGATATGGTCAGAATGGCTGTGTGTACCGAGAACAAATTCAAGAACTGCTTTTCCGTTTTTGTCGCCTGCAATTTTTCTTATTGCATCTACAACATAATCCTCTGTGCCGTCATATACAAGCTCAGGAAAGCCTCTTGGATTATCACTGTCCTCGGCACCGTCAACGAGGGCAAACTTGCCTTCACTTTCAATCAGAATTGCATCAGCGCCCCCTGTATTAAGAAAATAAATTCTGTCACCGTGTGTTGTCAAATCAACCGACTCCGAAGTATACTTGCTTTCATTGATTTCTTTTCTGATGTACGGCATAAAATACGACGTTGCTGCAACAGCTGCAGCTGCAACGATTACAACTGAACCTAAAACTATTTTACTCTTCAGCTTCATTTTAATTCTCCTCAAAATATTTTCTTGCCGTAATTATATCACAGATCAGCAAAAAAACACAAGTAATTTACTTAATACCGTAACGGTTGCAATATCCACAACAATATTTTTAAAACGGTCGTGCTGAAAATCTGTTCTGCAACCTTATCAGTGTTCATAAAAATTCCTCCTGTTGTTACCGATTACAGTATAACAGGAGGATGGATGGATGTAAATAACTTGTCAGATGATAATATGTTACAAAAGCTCAACACACTTGATTAAGCTTATCACCGTTTCTTATTAAGTATTTTTAGGATACATCCGCAAATAATTTGAAATGCAGAAATACCTATTGTCACAAACAGCAATATTTTGCCCAAAAGACTTTCACCATTCGTTTCAAGCAGCATTACTATACCAACAAACAACACTACTATCAAAGCAATACACTCGAACACGACAAAAACTTGTATCTTATCTTTATTGATTTTTTTGTTTTTATCAGCAAAACGCATCATAGCAAAGGTGTAGACTTCGATTATAGGTTCCATAATGATTTCCATAAGCACTTCAAAAATCAGATCCATAATATCACCTCAACTGTATTATACTCACTGTAAAAATTTTTTTCAATAGCATTGCACGAACTTGTGACACCGTTAACAGCCGTGCGCCTGTGGAAACACGGTGGAACAGGTTCGGGCGTATCTATGGAAACAAAAAGAAAACGACCACCCTTTGGTGATCGTTTCTTTTTGGCGCCTCAAACAGGACTCGAACCTGTGACACCGCGGTTAACAGCCGCGTGCTCTACCGACTGAGCTATTAAGGCATTCAAAGTATTTTACCACCTTAGTCTTCCTAAGGTGGTATTGTGTCGGCATCGCCTTATCTTCCCGGGCCGCTTCCAGCCAAGTATTGTCAGCACTGATGAGCTTAACTACCGTGTTCGGGATGGGAACGGGTGGACCCTCATCGCTAAAAACACCGACTATCTGAACT
>JAZRJR010000074.1:0-10663 GCA_045645885.1 Acutalibacteraceae bacterium
AACAGAATCTTATAGTTGAAGGCTGTTATATTCCCTTTGGCTGGGCAGATGATTTTGACAAAGAGTATCTTGAAAATATCAGATACTACTGTCTTGTGATGAGTGAGAATTACATTATGAATCATTTCGATGATATAAAGGCATATGCAAATATTATCGAAAGTCGTTTGGATGACGACTGCACATTGGAGAGTGTTCTCAAAGATAATGCAGAATTTCTGAGCTATGTACAGAAGCATAATCTGAATTATATACTCATTGATGACAGCTATGCTTTTGAAATTGATTTATAAATGAAAATCACCGTGAAACTTTATGCTTCACGGTGAAAATTTTTATTCGTTTATATACTTGAGGCATTCCTCAATCTTTTCAGTTGAAAATCCTTCGTTCTTAAGCCATTTCTGAAGCTTAGCCGTGCTGCTTTCTTCAGACGCTTCAATGCCCAGGTGGTGATACTCTGTTTTTCTGAGAAGCTCGATCATATCCTCATAGAATTTCTGGGTAACATCCTTCTTTTCAAAAAGACCGATTGCTGAGCCGTGGTCACCCTGAGTGATAGGCATAACATTCCACACACCGGGTCTGAGTTCAACGGCGTCCTCCCAGAGGCAGTGAGGTTCATCGTGAGGATGAGTTGCTGAGAAGGTATCAACAAGACCGTCGTTATAAAGCTTGTCTATATTTTCAGGCTCTTCTGAATGGTCTCTGATGTCCTTTGCAAGCCATGCGCTTGTGAGAGTGAGGAAGGGGAATTTTGTGTTTGAAGGAAGAATATGCTTTCCGCTTTTACTTTCCCTGACAGCGTTGTAGGGATAGGAGAAGTAGAAAATCTGAGGTGAAATCTTGATTCTTCCGTTAATAAGTTTTGTGCCCTCAGGTCCCATATCGTATTCAACCTGATCGTTTGATGCGTCGAGTCGCTTTACAGCATCTGCAAAGGGTGCAGAGTCTTTCTGACCGGGAGTATTTGAAAGACCGAACTGTTCAAGGTGGAAGTCAACAAGAGAACCGTTGAGAGGTGTTCTGCCGAGAGCGCCTGTATAAAGATAAGCTGCATATCTGAAAGCATTTTTCAGCTTATATCTTACAACCGTATCATGTGCAGCAGTACCGTTAAGAGGTGTGCAGATAGCAGTCAGTGATGCAATCCAGTCACCGTGTCCGCCTTTGAAAAGAGGGGATACATTAGGTCCGCTTGCTTCAATTTCTTCAGGAGCACCGTGAGTGAGAAGATGAGCAAGCATTCTGATTGTAGTGCCGCCGAAGCTGTGGCCGATAAGGTGAATCTTGTTTTCGGCTGACCAGGATTCAATAAGCGGTTTTTCATAGTTTCTGCCGAATTGCTTGTGATGGCATCTTTCACTGTGTGCCTTGCCGTAGTCAACCCAACTGCCTGTCAGCTGAGCATAAAGCTCGCAGGCACGGTCCCACGCACTTGAAACAGGTCCTACAGAAGCGGCGTGAGCCTCACAGCCAAGCTCTTCCATATATTCGGTGATGTTACCGCTTGTAGCACCCCAATAGGGGATGTAGTTGTTTATACCCTCGTGTTCACCCCAGCCGAACATGCCGTGAACGAAAATCAGGGGATATTTCAGATTTTTTTCCTTGTTCATATTTTCACCGCCAAGTTTGTTTTATAACATATTTCAGTATAATCAAATTTAATAGTTTTTTCAAGCACATAAAAGAAAAATATGTTGCATTTATATGATTTTTTGAAGTTTTTTCAATTGACACCATGATTCAAAGGGCGTATAATTCTGATTAGAAAATTACATAAAGGTGGGCAGATAAAATGAAAAAAGTAAGAATTACCGCTGTGAGAAAAAATGAATACACCGACCTTATGGAGAAATACGAAAATCCCATTGAGCATGCCTGCGATTTAAACGAAGGCGACGAGTGGATATCTGTCGGGGGAGAAAGACCTGACGGCTTATGTCTTTCGGCCTGGGAGAGTATGTCTCAGTTTGTTCTTACCCTTTCTCAGGGCGGCGGAAACTTCTATGACGGATGGATGAAAAATCCCTTTTCCGCAATGATTTCATGCAATGACGGCTTCAGACCTGTCAGCTTTTATCTTGAAACTGTAGAGGAAGAGATAAATAATGCATAATCAAAGCGAATTTCTGCATAAAATTTATAAATATGCATAAATTTATTAAAATTTACATATAAATGTATTTTTGAATGAATTCCTCTTGAAAAATGAAAAATATTGGTGTATAATGAGTATTAATCTAATTTAAGAAAATTTCTAAGGAGGATTTTTTTATGAAACGTTTTCTCGCAATTTTAACAGTTCTCGCTGTAGTTCTTGTTGCTTTCGCAGCTTGCGGCGGTGGCAGTGCTACAACAATGACAATGGGTACCGGCGGTACACAGGGTACATACTACGCTTACGGCGGTATTCTCGGTAACCAGCTTAAGACAGCTACAGGTATTACAGTAAACGTTGTTTCAACAGACGGCTCAAAGGCTAACATTCTCGGTGTTGACACAGGTAACTATCAGCTCGGTACAGTTCAGTCAGACGTTATGGCTTACGCTGCTGCAGGTACACGTACATTTGAAGCAGAAGGCGCAATCGATTCATTCCGTGTAATCGGCGGTCTTTATGCAGAAGCTGTTCAGCTTATCACAATGGATCCCGAAATCAAGAGCGTTGCAGACCTTAAGGGCAAGAAGGTTTCAATCGGTGCTGCAGGTTCAGGCGTATACTTCAACGCAGTTGACGTTCTCGCTGCTGCAGGTATGACAGAAGATGACATCAAGCCTCAGTATCAGTCATTCGGCGATTCAGCTGATGCACTCAAGGACGGCAAGATTGATGCAGCATTCATCGTAGCAGGTGCTCCCACACCCGCAATTCAGGAGCTTTGCACATCAGCAAATGCTTACCTCGTTCCCATCGACGGTGAAGTTGCTGACAAGCTTATGGCAGAATCACCCTACTACACAGTATACGAAGTTCCCGCTGAAACATATAAAGGCCAGACTGAAGCTGTTAAGACAGTTACAGTTAAGGCTACTCTTATCGTAAGCGCAGCAGCTTCAGAAGAAGATGTATACAACATCACAAAGGCTATCTTTGATAACGCTGAAGCAATCACAGCTGCTCACGCTAAGGGCGCAGAGCTTTCAATTGAAAACGCAACAAGCGGTATGACCGCTCCCTTCCATGCAGGTGCTGCTAAGTACTTCGCTGAAAAGGGCGTAGAAGTTGAAGTTAAATAATCAAGTTAAAAAATTGAATGGGCTGCAGTAAAAACACTGCAGCCGATTCTTGCGTTATAATGCTAATATCACTTTGGTTTAAGGAGGCTTTAAATTGGCACTTTTCAAGAAAAAAACAGCCCCCGAAGCACAGGAACCCATGAATCTTGATGATGTAATGAAAAAATTTGACCGTGAGTCAAATGTCCGTGTCTGGGAGGGTAAACCCAAACTTGTTGTAACCTGCATCCTTGCACTGTTCTCAGTGTTCTGCATTTATGTTACACTTTTTGCTACATGGCTTGACGAAGTCAGACTTACTTCTTTCATGTCATATATTATGTTTATCGGTTTTCTTGTATTCCCTGCTAAAAAGGGAGTTCAGAAGGTAAACTATATGCCCTGGTACGATATCATACTTATGGTTGCCGGTACAGGTGCATTCCTTTATTATACAATCAATGCGTCAGAAATCGTTGAACGTTTCAAAATCACTCCCGTTGAAGTTGTAATCGGCTTAATAGGCATTATCTGCCTTGCAGAGCTTTGCAGAAGAAGTGTCGGTCTTCCGATTCTTATTGTTGCGAGTGTGCTTCTTGTGTATGCTCTTATCTGGGGATCAACAAATCCCAGCTTTGTTGCCAGAATTACAGAATATATCCGTGTTCTTTTCTATTCAAAGGAAGGTGTTCTTTCAACACCTATCAATGTCTGCTCCAAGTATATCGTAATGTTCATTATCTTCGGTGCATTCCTTGAAAGAACAGGCATCGCAGATTTCTTTATCAATATCGCAAACGCACTTGTAGGCCGTTTCTCAGGCGGTCCTGCAAAGGTTGCAGTTGTTGCTTCAGCTCTTGAAGGTATGGTTTCAGGCTCATCTGTTGCAAACACAGTTGGTTCAGGTGCAGTTACAATTCCTCTTATGAAGCGTACAGGCTACAAGCCTGAATTTGCAGCTGCAGCAGAAGCTTCAGCTTCAACCGGCGGTCAGATTATGCCTCCCATTATGGGTGCTGCTGCTTTCCTTATGGCAGAAACTGTTGGTGTACCTTATTCAAACATTGTTGTAAAAGCTATTCTTCCTGCAGTTCTTTATTTTGCAGGTGTGTTCATCACAGTTCACCTTGAAGCAAAGAAAGAGGGTCTTAAAGGTCTTTCAAAAGAAGAGCTTCCAAGACTCAAGCCTCTTTTAAAGCAGAGCTATCTTCTTCTTCCTCTTGTGCTTCTTATCTACCTTGTAGGCACAAGCACACGCTCAATCGCTTATGCAGCTGCAATTGCAATTGTTGTTGCGATTGTTGTAAGCCTTTTCAACAAAGAGCACAGAATTACTCCTAAGAAGTTCCTCGAAGCTCTCGCTGCAGGCGGTCAGGGTATGATTACAGTTGCTGCAGCCTGCGGTGTTGCAGGTATTATTGCAGGTATTATCGGTGTAACAGGTCTTGCTTACACTCTCTTTAACGGCATTGTTACACTTGCAGGCAATCAGGTAATCGTTGCTCTCTTCCTTACAATGCTTTGCTGCATTGTTCTCGGTATGGGCGTTCCTACAACAGCTAACTACTGCATTATGGCGGCTACCTGTGCTCCGATTCTTGTTCAGATGGGTGTACCTATGATTGCAGCTCACTTCTTTGTGTTCTATTTCGGTATTGTTGCTGACCTTACACCTCCGGTTGCTCTTGCAGCTTATGCGGGTGCAGCAATTGCTCAGGCAAATCCCATGAAGACAGCCTTCACTGCAACAAAGCTTGCAATCGGTGCCTTCATCGTACCTTATGTATTTGCACTTAATCCTGCAATGCTCTTCATTGACACAGATGCGTGGGAGGTAATTCTTATCTGCATTACTTCATTTGCAGGCATCTTCGGTGTTTCTTCAGCACTTCAGGGTTACTTCTTCTGCAATATGTCATGGTATGAAAGAATTATCAGTGCTGCAGGCGGTCTGCTTCTCATCTATCCCGGTGCAGTAACAGATGCTGTGGGACTCGGTCTTGTTGCTGTTGTTCTTGTTATTCAGTTTATCAAGAAAAAGAATCTTAAAAAGCTTGATTCTGTAACAGCCTGACACTATTAAAACAAAAGCACTTATGTTGGTAAAATATAGGTGCTTTTTTCTTTGTTGTTATTGACTTTTTCTTTGGTTAGTGATAATCTAAGATGCGAAAGAAAAATATATGCGGAGGTAAAACGCAATGGTACTCAGAACAATTTTTCAGCACATTTTTTACAAGCTTTTCTTAGCTATAATGGCTCTCATCTTCTCTTTCACTCCTTATGAAGGACCTTCAACAGAAGCTCCCATTACAGTAAGTAATCCCGATGAAGTGAAAGCAACAATGGCTCTTATTGCCGACCCTCAGGTTTCAAACTATCTTTTTGACAGATATCCCATTTTCAAGGCAGCTGCAGAAGACCTTCACAATTCAGAAGCAAAGTTTGATGCACTCATTGGTGTGGGTGATATTGCAGAAAACGGACTTTCAGTTGAATATCAGCTTGTTTATGACGGTATCGGCGGTCTTGATACAAGATACATAATGGCAACAGGTAACCATGACATCAGACTCAGAATTTACGAACAGAGCCTCAATACTTTCACATATTTTGCAAATACTCTTAACGGTGACAAATCAATGGATTGCTTCCATTTCTCAGAGAGAGTAAACGGATATAAGGTAATCGTTCTCGGTTCAGACAAGACAACATTCGAAGAAGCTTATCTCAGCGATGCTCAGCTCGAATGGCTTAATGATGAAATCAAGGCTGAAAACGGAAAGCCTGTGTTTGTAATTCTTCATCAGCCTCTTAAGGCAACTCACAATGTTGAGGTTGCATGGAACAGTCCCTTTGAAGGCGGCGGCACAGTAGGTGCACAGAGCATTGCACTCAAGGCTATTATGTCAAAGTATGACAATGTGTTCCTCATTTCAGGTCATCTTCACTCAGGCTTCGGTCCCGACAGCTATAACAATGTTGACGGAATTCACTCAATCAACCTTCCTTCACTCACAATTGATAACAAGGACGGTACCTATAACGATGCAGGTACAGGCTATATCCTTGAGGTTTATGAGGATGAGGTTATTTTCAGAGCAAGAAACTTTGCTAAGGGTGTATGGGTTGCTGAAGAAACAGGCGACAGCAGCTATGACCTTGTGATTCCTGTGGTTAAATAAAAAAATTCACCTGACCGTGTTACTGCCTGAGCAGAGCGGTCAGGTTTATTCTTGACAAAATTACGGTCACATAGTAGAATTGCAGAAGGAGAAAGGAGAGTGTTTTTATGACACATAATGAATATCTCAGCCTTATTGATAAAGTAATTGAAAACGGCAGATATAAAGACAATTGGGAAAGCCTTTCAGGACACAAAACACCCGATTGGTATTATAAAGGCAAGCTTGGCATTTTCATTCATTGGGGCATTTACAGTGTACCTGCAGTTTTCAATGAATGGTATCCGAGAGGTATGTACATAGAGGGTACAGATGAATATAAATATCATATCGAACATTTCGGCAAGCACAAGGATTTCGGTTATAAGGACTTTATTCCCGATTTCAAGGCTGAAAAATTCAATGCTGAAGAATGGATAAGTCTTTTCAAAGAGGCAGGTGCAGCTTTTGTAACACCTGTTGCTGAGCACCATGATGGCTTTGCAATGTATGACACGAAGTTCAACCGTTGGAATGCAAAAAATATGGGGCCTTGCCGTGATGTTCTCGGTGAGCTTAAAGCTTCTTGCGAAAAGGAAGGCCTTACCTTCTGTGCTTCTAACCACAGAGCAGAGCATTACTTCTTCCTTAACGGCGGCAGAAAGTTCGACAGTGACGTAAACGATGAAGAATTCAGAGATTTCTACGGCCCTGCAGTAGCTTCTGATGAGCTTCTTCACGGAATGGGAGAATCAACAGAATCTGTTGACGGTGAAGAGCCTTCAAAGGAATGGCTCGAAGACTGGCTTGTAAGACTTTGTGAGATGGTTGACAATTACAAGCCGCTTATTGTTTACTTTGACTGGTGGATTCAGAACAAGGGGTTCAAGCCTTATCTTAAAAAGTTTGCTGCTTATTATTACAACAGAGCTGCCGAATGGGGCAAGGAGGTTACAATCAACTATAAGCATAATGCGTTTCCTCTCGGTGTTGCAACTCTCGATATCGAAAAGGGCGCACTTGCTGGTGTTTCACCCTTCCCTTGGCAGACTGACACAAACATAGGTAAGCGCTCATGGGGTTACCGCAAGGATAATGAATTCAAGAGTCCCTATGAAGTGGTGACAACCCTTATTGACGTTGTAAGTAAAAACGGTATGCTTCTTCTCAATATCGGGCCCAAGCCTGACGGTACAATCACCGACGAAGAAACCGCAGTGCTTAAGGCAATGGGTAAGTGGCTCAAGGTTAACGGTGAAGGTATTTACGGTGCTACACCATGGCTTAAATTTATGGAGGGTGAAGCAAAAACCAAGGAAGGTGCTTTCAGTGAGGGTGAAGTGCCATACACAGAAAACGACTTCCGTTTCACCTGTAAAAATACTGTTGTCTATGCCTTCCAGATGAAACCTGCCGAGGGCACAGAGGTTGCAATCAAATCATTGAGAGCAGGCTTCAGAGGTAATCTTGTGAGAAGGGTAACTCTTCTCGGTTCAGAATCAGAGGTTAAATTCACTGCCGATAAAGAAGCGTTACATATCACTCTTTCTGAAAAGCCTGAAACAGACCTGCCTCTTTGCTTCAGAATTGAATTACTTTAAAAAATAAAAGAGGGGAATATAAAAATGAAAAAAGAAGGTAAACGTTTATTTGCAGTTCTTCTGTCTGTTATTCTTGTTATGGGAATGATGCCTCTAAGCATTTTCGCATTGCCTGAAGGCAATGTAGCAGAGTTATGGGTAAACGGAGAGATGAAAAAAGCATCAGCTTCTTCATTTGAAGAAGTCTGGAAAGAGACTGTTTCTCTTTCTTCCAAAAAAACTGACAAGGGTGAAAAGTCTGAGGTCGTTTTTAAGCTTCTTGCTGACTGGACAGCTGAAAACGGCAGCTTCGGTAAGGGCAACGGCTTTAATAACGGTGCAATTTCCGTTCCTCAGGATAAGATAATCACAATTGATCTCAACGGCTTTGCAATTGACCGTGACCTCAGTGAAAAGCAAACTCCCACAAGAAACGGTATGGTTATCTTTATGGAAAAAGGTTCTGCTCTTACGGTCACAGACAGTAACCCTCAGAATGTCCACAAGGGCAGAATTACTGACGGAGTGTGGTACAAAGACAATAGCGGAACAATCGAAATCAAGGGTGGTGTCATCACAGGCGGTTATAACCTTACTGACGGCGGCGCTGTTTATATGGAAGAAAACACAAGCCTTGTTATGAACGGCGGCACGATTGCAGGTAATCTTGCCAATGACGGCGGAGCTGTGCAGATTGAAGGCGGCTCTTCAAAGCTTCAGATGAGTGAAAAAACCTTTATCTCATACAACAAAGCTACAGGTGAGATTTACGGTGGCGGCGGTATCTGCACTGACGGAACAACCGTTACAATTGCAGGCGGTAATGTAACTCACAACACTGCAAAATACGGCGGAGGTATTTACTGCTATAAGGACGATGTAAGCATTATCGGTGTCAATATTGAAAACAACACCGCAACAATGGACGGTGGAGGAATTTATCCTCAGGAACCGGGCGTTTCCGTTACAAGCTGTACAATCAAAGGAAACTCTGCAAAGGGTGACGGCGGAGCTATCTTCGTTTACAATACCGGTGTGTCAGTAAGCGACAGCGTAATTGAAAATAACTCTGCCAACGGTAAGGGCGACGGAATTTTTGTTTCAAAGGATTGCGACATTTCCCTTTCAGGCAAAATGCTTATAAGAAATAACGGTGAAGAGAACCTTTACCTCTCAGGTAATGATGAGCTTGTTGCAGGTTCAATGAGCAGAGGCTCAGAGGTTTATATCAGTTTTGCAGACGACATAAACAATCTTACAGGTGCAGCCAAGCCTTTTGTTACTTCGGCTGCAGACACGAAGCCTGAATATTTCTTTAGCGATAAGGAAGGCTTCTACATAGCACGTCAGAATGATCCCACAAAGGTTAACTACCGTTTTCTTTATATGGAAAAGGGTGAACGTCCTCAGCCTGATACAAAGGTGCTTACATCTTCAGGTGTAAATACGGCTTACGGTACTTATGAGGGTGACAACGGAACATACGGACTTTACAAGGGTAACTTTGAATATTCTTCCGTGCTCGACAGTACAAATAACTATGCACCCACGTTTTATTATTCTGACGGCTATTTCGATTCAGACCCGAAGAAATATAACAGTCACCTTGCAACAATGTCTCTCAGCCTTGCTATGTCAGCTTTCGTGAAAAATACGGAAAATGAAGACAAATATTTCAATCAGTTTGCTCACGTAAAGCAGCTTATGTCAGATATCGGTTGTGCCGATGAGGATATTTATGTTAACGATGACTATCTCAAAAAGCCTGCCTTCTTCGGAAAGGATGCAGACCGTCTCAGCACAATCGGTGTGGCTATTGCCAACAAAAAGATTAAAATTGCAGAAACGGAATATACCCTTATTCCCGTTGCAGTGCGTGGAGCAGGCTATGAAATCGAATGGGCAAGCAACGGCACCTTAGGCGCAAAGGGTGAGTCACAGGGCTTTGCTGATGCGGCAGGTCAGACCTTTAATCTTATTGAAAAGTATATTGAGGATTACGGTCTTCAGGATGCTGTAAAGAACGGTACTGCAAAATTCTGGCTCGTAGGCTATTCACGTGCAAGTGTAACGGCTAATATTGCTGCAAAGCGTCTTGTTGACAAATACGGTCAGAACAATGACATTTACGGCTATTGCTTTGAGGTTCCTCAGGGCGGCAGTGACGAAGCTGCACTTTATGAGGAATGGACAGATAACGGCTTATATTACAGTATTCACAATGTTATCAATAAAGCTGACTTTGTAACAATGCTTATGCCCACAGAAATGGGTATCAAGCGTTACGGTGTTGACCACTTCGTTCCCGGCAACCCTGAAGTTTTTGAAGCTCCTGAGTCAGAAACAAAAAAATATAACGGCGGCAATGTTACAATTGCTTATGACAATTCATATGACGGATATGAGGTTTCACATAAGACAGACAGTCTTTATTTCAAGCAGCGTGAGCTTATGCTGAAGCAATTGGCAGCGGTAAATCCTGATCTTCAGTTTGAAGATTATTTCCACAAGGCTACTATAAACTATGTTGGCTATGTTGTAGGTGCAAAAGACCTTATGGGTGAGGTCAAGGATGACGGGCTTACACCCGACGAATTTGTGCTTGATTTCTTCGGCAAGCTTATGGAGTGGGCACTCTGCAACGATGAAATTGGGAACTACCGTGAATATTTTGCGACCTGTAAGCCATGGTCAGCC
>JAZRJR010000075.1:0-13122 GCA_045645885.1 Acutalibacteraceae bacterium
AGCAGCAACAGAGTCTACAACTATAAGATCAACCGCACCACTACTTACAAGATACTTTGCTATATCCAATGCTTGTTCGCCATTATCAGGCTGACTAACGTAAAGATTATCTAAATCAACACCAAGAGCAGCAGCATAAACAGGATCAAGAGCATGTTCAGCGTCAATAAAAGCTGCTTCACCGCCTGCTTTCTGAGCTTCAGCAACACAATGAAGAGCAAGCGTGGTTTTACCTGATGATTCAGGACCGTAGATTTCAACGATTCTGCCCTTAGGAAGACCGCCGATACCTGTAGCCATATCAAGACCGAGTGAGCCTGTTGAGATAGCCTCAACGTTCATATCAGCATTCTGACCAAGACGCATTACCGCACCTTTACCGTACTGCTTTTCAATCTGCGCCAGAGCCGTGTTAAGTGCACTTTTTTTATCAGACATATTTTATACCTCCGTGCCGTACAAATGTTCGTTTGAACATATTATATACTATCTTTTATTAAAATGCAAGTAGTTTAAGAAAAAAATTGAGATTTTAAAATCAAAGAAAAAAGGACTCTCCATAAAGGAAAGTCCGTACTAACCAAGTTCTTATGATCAGATAGCGCGTGTAACCTTACCTGAGCGTAAGCAGCGAGTGCAAGCGTGTACTCTCTTAGGTGAGCCGTCAACGATAGCCTTAACACGCTTTACGTTTGGTTTCCATGTTCTGTTTGAACGTCTGTGTGAGTGAGAAACTTTGATGCCGAAGGAAACATCCTTACCGCAAAAATCACATTTTGCCATGTACCGCACCTCCTTAAATTAAATAGAACTACATAAGCAGACAATATAATAGCAGAAACTAAAACAAATTGCAAGTGTTTTTTCAAAAAAAGTTGAAAAACTTATAAATTTGAAGATATTGCTTATTCAGGTATCACAATCTGTTTATTTTAGCTTCGTTGCGTGGCGGAATTCTCACATAATCTACATCAGGATATCCGATAACAAGACAAGTTACAGGCTTATAACCCTCTGGTGTATTCAGTGCCTTGCTGATTTTCTTTGAAAACTTTGTTGTAGCAATAAAGAATCCGCTGTAAAGCACACCGAGGCCCAGGCTTTCAGCCATAAGCTCCATATAAGACGAGGCGAGACAAGGTGAGGTTTTACCTTTGCCGTTTACAACAATCACAAGAGGTGCTTTTTTGAAGAAGAAATTATCATCAATCAATGTATTTTTTATATACTTAGAAAGCGGTCCTCCCATTTTCTGAAGCTTTCTGAAAAACTGCACAGCTTCGTTTTCAAAAAATGACAGATTCTCTGTAATAACTGTAAACGAGAAATCCTGTGCATTTGTACCTGTAGGGCAATAGCGACCTGCTTCAATAATTTTAATTATATCATCTTCCCCTACCTTCTGATTTTTAAAGAAACGTACAGTTCGTCTGCTCTTCATAAACTTTAGAAGCTTTTCACTTTCAATAATATTATAAGGCTCAATCTTTTCTTCGGCCACTTCACCGAACTTTGACATAGTCACCGCACCTGTGGGGCAGATTGCATAGCAGTGACCGCAACCGATGCATCTTTCATACATAAACTGCGCTTTACCGTTTACCAACTGAAGCTTACCGCTTACACAGTCACGTACACACTTTCCGCAACCCACACAAAGGTTTTTATTTATAGCTACAGGTTTCATATTTATATTCCTTTCGAACAAAATAATACATTAATAGTATCTGCTAACAGTTTCACCGATCGCCCTGAGTAGAGAACCTTCATTGTTTGATGGAATATCACAATTGTAATGCCATATCATCACTCCGCCAAACCCGTTTTTGATGCAATATTCTGTCTTTTGTGCAACAACCTCAGGCGTGTTGAACCAAAAGTCCTTATCGATTTCATCACAGTGATACCAACCGTCTTCAGTTATATTATCATAACAAGTATTATATCCGTACCAATAAGCTGACATATCTGTCGGTCTTGAATAGAACGGTATTCCAACATTCACCTTATCTAAAGGTATACCGCGAAGTCCTAACTGCTGAATCTGCTCAAGAGTATTTTCGTATGTTGCATGTCTGCCGTCTTCATCGATAAAATCATATGTCATAAGCTCGTAGGTATCAATAGCTTCAATAGCTGCATTTGTGAATTTGATATTCCATGCATCCCCTGCAACACCAAGAGTATAGTTCTTGCCTAACGCTTTATCGAGTGAAACGATGAACCTGTTGTAATAGTGCCACGCCTTGAGTGACAGCGGATATTCATAGTCAAAATGTACACCGTCGAAATCATATTTTTCAAGAACCGCAATTATATTGTCTTCTAAAACGCCACTGGTAAAAGCCTTATTATGCTCATTGCTCTGTGCTTCCATACGATCTTCATACACATCTGAATCAGTTGCACCCCAAGGGCCAACAAGATTAAGGGTAAGATGAACATCCCTGTCACCTATAGCAGCACGGACCTTTGAAAGAACAGTCTCCAATTTTTCTTGGTCATATTCAACTTCACCCTTGCTGTTGAAAGAAGCGCATTCGAAAATTATTGCATCGGTAACAATGTCAAAATCTTCCTCATAAACTTCACCGCCCCAATACATAACGGCATCGCCTCTTATATATGTCGTAACTCTGAAGTCATCGACCTTACCAATATCAAGCCCGTCGCTGAATCCGAAAAAGCTTGAAATCACAGTAATGAGTGCTGTAAAAAATCCGATAAATCTTTTAATAAATGTAAACATTGAATATCAACTCCTTATCCGTTAACCCATGTTATAACGAGCTTATCACCAAGTTCAATACCGTTATCTGTGGGATACCATTTTTTACCGAGAGTCATTTCATCTTCTCTTCCAAGCATATTTACCTCAAGCATAGAAGTACAAGTAAAAAAGGCATATTCATCAATCTGTTTTACACTTGCAGGCACAGTCACCTTTTCAACAGCAGAGCAGAATGCAAAGGCGTCTTTTCCGATAAATTCAAGTCCGTCAGGTAATATGATTTCTTTCAAACTGCAGCGGAAAAATGCCTTTTCTTCAACAGCTTTAAGAGTTGACGGTAAAGTAATGTCAGTAAGCTCAAGACACTTATAAAACGCCTTTGAGCGGATTGTTTCAACACCTTCGGGAACAGAGTAAGAAATTGTTTTTACAATGTTTCCGTCTTTATCTTCACAGGCAGCAAGACCGCCTGACGGAGGATAGAAAAGAAGTGTTTTCATATCCTTTGTGTAAATTACACCGTCAACATCGCAGATATACGGATTATCATCACTGACTTCAAAAGCAACTATTTTTTTACTGTTACCGAATGCCCAATCAGAAATTTCTCTGACATTTTTACCGATGGTAATTTTTGTAACATATTCAAGATTTACTGCTGCAAAATCAGCAATTTCCGTAACGGGAACACCGTCATACTCATCAGGAATAACAATTTCAGTAACAATCGATTTGTTAGGCACCTTAGTAACGACAGCTTCACCGTTGTTAATTTTGCAAGTAATATCTGTGTTACCGGTAAGGAATTGAAGGTCTGTACCTCCGCATGAAGCAAGGCAGAAACACAAAACCGTAACAAGCAATAAAACTGTTATAAATCTTTTCATTGTGCCACCTCCTCAGCAGAGCTATTGTTTTCTTCGGAAGCATTAAGTCTTTCCTGAAGCTCTTTAACGCACATATCGTGCTTTTCTTTTGTGAAGTTATAGAAAATAAATGGTACAGTTGCCAGGAAGAGACTGATAATTGTGAACCACACATGCACACTGAAAACATTTGCACAGATTTCAGTATCATAAAGAACATCCCAGTCTGAAGTAAAGCCCATCAGCTCAAGAATCCATGGGCTGAAATATCCGAGCGCAAGGTTAAGCGGGTTAGTGAACCATGTAAATACGCCTGAAATTGAGTCGCAGCGTTCACCAAATCTCCACTGATGATAAATCTGCACGTCAGCACCAAGACCTGTTGAAACACCGCTATCGATAGTCTGAAGGAAATTGCGGATAAACAAGCTTGCAAGGAATATGAAGATATTTTCAGTTTTTATTGCAAAAAGCATACCGAAAATAGCAATAATTGATGCCGCTCTTGAAGCTATAAGCAAATCTCTTTTCTGAAATTTCTTTGTAAGCCACACGCAGAGAAGATTACCGGGTGTCATACCGATAACTACAACACTTGCTGCAAGACCGTAAAGAGTCTGTTCTCTCAAAGAATAAATAAACCACCATTGAAGCAGATTACCTATCAGCCATTGCCATTGACCAACCACATTGGATATATTTATCATCCAGAGATATTTATTCTTCAATGCATTTTTAGCACCTTCAAAGAAAGAAACCTTTTTGCGTGTTTCAATTTCTTCTTCAATTGTACGCTCTTTGCAGAAAAGAGCTGCAAGAGAACAAAAAGCACCTATAAGAGCAAATATAGGAACAAAAATCTTATAAGTCTTAAGGCTTGTATAACCACCGGTTGTAGCTATAAGTATCGGGAAAAAGATGTTAATTACCGACGGTGCAAAGCCTGTAATTATAGGAACAATGGAATAAAGCTTCTGGCGCTCCTGAGAGTTAGGAGTCATAAATGCAACAAGTCCGTTTACACCGCTGAAGTTATTATAAAAGAAGTTCATCATTGTAAAAGCAAAGTGAAGAACAGTAAGCTTTACAACGTACGCTACGTTCTGCACAGGAAGGTAAGGTATAATTGAAAGAATAATTGCGGAAGGCAAAGCACAGCTTAGAATGAAAGGCTTGACTCTACCGTGTTTAGCACAGAAAAGACGACGGATAATCCAGGTTATATAACCTGTAAGACCGTTACACACAAAGATGTTACCCGCAATCTGCGGAGCGCCCATCATAAAGCCTTCAAATGTGTTAGCGGGAATAAAGTAACATAACAAACCAAGTAAAAGCTGACCGAAATATGTAGCATGAGCGAACACCTTCATTTTTGGTGTAAGTCTTCCGTGGTTCTCATAAATAAGCATACCCACAGGATTTGTGAACATAATAACATAACCGATAATTGTAGTTATCAGATTGATGAGATAAAAGTCCATTGCGGGAATTTCCATAATTGCGCCACAGAAAAGAGATGCGGTAAAGGTCACTATACCTGAAGCTGTCATATAGATATATGTACCTGCCTGAGACATAGTGTATGCAGCCATCTCCTTAAGAGTGAGATATTCACCTTCATTCGGCGTGTTCCAATGACTTTTAACATAACCGGGAACGGATTTAACCTTGGTAACCATTTCTGAAATTTGCATATTTTCTCCTCCAATCTTTCTAATTATACATTATATAATATATAAAATCAACAAATATAAATTAAAATTAATTAGCAGTGCAAATAAAAGAGATTACCCCTAAGGTTAATCTGTTTAACAATAAAAATATAACAAAAAAGGCTGATCTTTCGAATAGCCTTTCCATATCCGTTCCAAGTGACGAAACTCTCCCTGTGACATACTTCTCGCTTCATCTCGCACCGCGAGCACTTCAGTGACAATGCCTGACCCCTTTTTGGGGTCAATCGGCCGCTCATAAAAAAAAGAAAAAGACTACTCTTTCGAATAGTCTTTCTTTAACTGGTCCGAGTGACAGGACTTGAACCTGCGGCCTCTTGACCCCCAGTCAAGCGCGCTACCAAGCTGCGCCACACCCGGATGTCTCTTAACGACTTGCCTATTATAGCATAATATAGAGATTTGTCAAGAGGTATTTTCAATTTTTTTGACATTTTTTTGAAAATAATTTTTTACTTTTATTTTAATACAGGAACGCCGTTTTTATCAAACTTAACCTCTCTGATTCTTGCATGTCTGCAGGGGTCATACAGGGATTCTTCAAAATAAGTTCCGCACTCACCTTTAAGGTGACTTTCAGGTCTTGCATGATAAACCAAGAGAAGCTTTCCGTTCTCATCCGTTACAAAGCTGTTGTGACCCGGTCCTGATTCTCCCACGAGATCACTTGTAGAGAGAACCGGTTCTGTAACCTTTGTCCAGCTTTCTGCTTTCATAAGATCAGCATCTGCATCTGCGTAAAGCATACCCATACAATACTCCGCTCCCGTGCCTGAAGCTGAAAAGAAAACATAGATTTTTTCATTTGTCTTAAGGACACTTGCTCCCTCGTTCACTCTGAATACAACCTTTTCCCAGTCAAATTCAGGCTTTGTGAGAAGAATCGGCTTGCTTATCAGAACATTGGGTTCATCAGGGTTTATTTCTGCCATAAAAAGCGATGAATCACCGATAATTTCAGCCCAGATAAGATAATGCTTTCCTCTGTGCTCAAAGTGTGTCATATCAAGTGAAAAACTGTTAAATGAAATTGTGTCTTCATCTGAAGCTTTCACTTTGCCAAGTTCACTCCAATTATCATTCATAAGGTCATTTCCTTCAAGGCGGAGCATATACGGTCTAATGTGCCACACATCATCCTTGTTACCTGCTGCAAAGAAAATGTAAATTCTGCCCTTAATTTCGTGAATTTCAGGCGCCCATATATGTCTTGCCATTATACCTTCTTTATGTGCATACCACACTGTCTTCTCTTCAGCTGTACGAAGACCTTCAACTGTTCTGCTTTTTCTCAGAACAATACGGTCATAGCCGTTTTCCGCAGACTCATAAGCAGGATATGAAGCAGTAAAAAAATAATAACCGTCTGACAGTTTTGTAATAAACGGGTCAGCTCTTTCTGTAATAAACGGATTCGGGTACATAGTATTCATTCTCCTTAATTTATACTGTCTTTATTGTACTTTCACTCCCCTTTTCTGTCAAGTTGTTTTTAACTATAATACTGTCACCCATAATAAACAATATGCTCATAAGAATCATACATAAGGAAACCGAAACAGAATATGACGGTGCAAGTGAAAGCTTAAATCCGTCAGCACCGAAAGTTTCTGCTGATATCGGAAAAAAAATGAGAATGATTGCAGTATATAACCCTGAAAGCACAGCCGACGCAAGCCTGAAATTTAAAATTTCTTTGAATGTTATTTCAGTATTCTGCAATATAGCCTTCAGCTGAAAAAGTGTACTGAAGCCTCCGAATGAAATAAGCGCAGACACAAAAGGCAGTGAAAAGTTATCTGCAGCCAAAATCACACCGCTTGTTACCTCAAGGACGCACCTTAAAATCAATTTCAATTTTTCATTTATCGGCAAGACCTCAGCAATTGAAGATACTGATGAAAAAAACACAACAAAGCCACATATCAGAATTATGGAAGCAAGTCCGTCTTTAAGTGAAGCAACAAAAGCTCCCGAAAAATCTTCTCTTGCAATAAGCTCTTTATCAGTTGATTCAATTTTATTTTTTCTGCAGAAAAATGCAGTTACAGAGAACATTGTTAAAGACGATACCAGAATTGCCGATAAAATAACAAATCCCGCTCTGCGACTTCTGAGAACTGCCAGCCCGACTGTGGAAACAACAAAGGACACAGACGGATTAATACAGAAAGAAAGCAGTTTTTTTGCACCGTTTTTATCTGTAACACCGCTCTCACAAAGCTCAGAAATACACTTCGCACCCATCGGATAACCGCCTAATAGTGACAATAAAAAGATTGACAGCTCTTTTCGTCTGATTTCTTGTAAAATACCCGATTTTACAAAGAAAGCCGAACAAAACATAAAAGGATAGAGAGACGGTATAAGAATATTAAAAGATAATTTCATTCCGTTTATTATCCCTTCGGAAGATTTCTCAGGGTAGAAAAAAATCAAAATAATATATATAAGAATAAATGTAACGGTGGGATAACTTGTGCAACGGTTATTTTGTTTAATTTTCATTTTTTCACCTCAGATTATTAATATTCCGAGAAGATGCCTTGTAGTATTAAATGTAATATTACTGACATAAATTTATAACTGAGGTGAAAACTATGCCTAACAGAATAAAAGCAAGAATTAATTCGTTCATTCCCGACGAACTGCCTGAGCTTATAATGCCGCACATTGAGCTTTGCTCGCAAAGCCGTGCGATTGTTGAAGGTTGTAAAGGAATTCTGCAATATACTTCCGACACAGTAAGGCTTAACTGCAAAAATGTGATTGTTTCGTTTTGCGGAGAAAATCTGAGCCTTTGTAACCTTAACGATGAAACCATAACAGTCACAGGAAAAATAAGCTGTATAAATTATATTTAAAGGGTGAACACATTGAAGAGTGTTGATATTTTGCGATATCTAAAAGGATATGTTATATTCAGGGGTGTGGGCGGATTTACTGAAAGATTCATCAATCTGTGCAACTTTAACGGAATCATAATCCGTGATGTAGTTTTCAGCGATAACTTTTTCACGGCAAAATGTAACACGGTAGATTACCGGAAGCTTCGGCATATCAGTAAAAAATCAGGCGTAAAGCTTTCACTGCTGACAAAATCAGGTCTTATTTTCGATTTAAAAGAGAAAAAAGAACGCAAAGGGTTACTTTTGGGTATGATGTTCTTCTTTCTCTTTTTTCTCATAATGAGCAATTTTGTATGGACTGTTGATGTTTCAGGCAATGAACAAATATCAAAAGAAGATATACTTTCCCTCGGCAAAAAACACGGTATTTTTGTCGGCACTTATAAACCCACCTTCAATGAAACAGCCGCAGCGAGTGCACTTGCATTAGAAAACAATAATCTTCTTGATTGGGCAGCCATCAACATAAAAGGTTCACGTGCCGTAATTGAAGTGAGGGAGCAGAAAAAATCTATAAGAAATCAGGATAATGAAATCCCCTCAAATCTTGTGGCCGATTTTGACGGTGTGATTATTTCAGCAGAAGTTTTCAGCGGCACAGGCTGCATTTCAGAAGGTATGGGAATCGGTAAGGGCGATTTGCTTATAAGCGGTACCGAGGAAAATGAAGATATGTCAGTATCTTTTGTAAAGGCCAACGGAAGAATCATTTGTCAGAGAGAAAAGAATCTTTCCGTCTCCTACAACAATAAAGCAAAAATAAATACGCTGACAGAATCAAGCAAAAAAGCTACTCTTTATCTTTTTGGTATGAACATTCCTTTGTCGCTCTCTCTGAGCCGTGACAAGTCATTTTTTAAAGATGAACACTATCTGTCTTATAACGGCATAAGACTGCCTGCAGGGATAAAATACAGAACATATTACTCATTTGAAAAAACAACGAGAACTATAAAAGAGCATATGCTATCTGCACTTGAAAGCTTTTCAGCAACTTCATATACTCATAATTCTGATACAAAAATTCTTTCAGCCGCGCCGAAAATCAAAGCGGAAGCAGACAGAATTGTAATAGCCTGCAACTGGAATTGCCTTGATTTTATCGGAAAAACGCAGAAAATTATAACAGAAAGTTGAAAAACAAAGAAAAATTTTATTCAAAACTCTTCACATTTTTGAGATAATGTGCTAAAATTTAAAAGATAATAGCCAAACTTATGTATAAAGTGTCAAATAAACGAGGTGTAATTTTTTGGTAGAACAAACAGTGAGCATCGAAAGAATGGAACACGCAGTAAGTCTTTTCGGTTCTTTTGATGAAAACATAAAACTGATTGAAAAAGAGTTTTCTGTAGGAATCCTCACAAGAGGAAGCGAAATCAGAATTCACGGAGATGAGGAAAACTGCGATAAGGCCAGGCGTGTGCTTGAAAAGCTTCTTTTTCTTCTTAATAAGGGTGAAACACTTACTGAGCAGAATATAAGATATGTAATCAGTCTTGTGAAAGATGGTAATGAAGATAAGCTTTCTTCTATAAGCAGCGACTGCATCTGCATCAGCGCTAAAGGAAAGCCCATCAAGCCAAAAACTCTCGGACAGAAGAAATATATCGATAAAATCAAAGACAATACAATTGTTATAGGTGTCGGACCTGCAGGTACAGGTAAAACTTATCTTGCAGTTGCTATGGCGGTGAGCGCATTCAGAGCCAAACAGGTTAACAGAATTATCCTCACCCGCCCCGCTGTTGAAGCAGGTGAAAAGTTAGGCTTTCTTCCCGGTGACCTTCAGCAGAAGGTTGACCCGTATCTGAGACCCTTGTACGATGCTCTCTGGGATATGCTGGGACCTGAAAACTTTCAGAAGTATCAGGAAAGAGGTAATATCGAGGTTGCACCCTTAGCATATATGCGCGGGCGAACTCTTGATGACAGTTTTATCATTCTTGACGAAGCACAGAACACTACACCGGAGCAGATGAAAATGTTTCTCACCCGACTCGGTTTCGGTTCAAAAATTGTTGTAACCGGTGACATTACGCAGATAGACCTTCCGGACGGTAAAAAGTCAGGTCTTGTTGAAGTCATCAAAATTCTTAAAAATGTTGATGACATTGAAACAGTCAAATTTTCTGAAAAAGACGTTGTAAGACACAAGCTTGTTCAGGATATTATAAAAGCCTACGATAAATATGAGGAGGTTAAAAAGAGAAAATGAAGGACAGAATCAAAGTTATTATCACAAACAATCAGAAAACCGTAAGAATACCCACAGGTGTACGTATGCTCATCAGACGCTGCTGTAATGCGGTTTTAATCGGTGAGGAATTTAAAGGCTCGGCTGAAATTTCCGTAACAATAGTTGACAATGCAGAAATTCACGAGCTTAACCTCAAGCACAGAAACATCGACAGACCTACCGATGTGCTTTCATTCCCCTTGGGCGTTGACGGTGTCTACGATATAAACAATGACACAGGCGCACAGATGCTCGGTGATATTGTAATTTCAATTGAAAAAGCAATTGAACAGGCTGAGCTTTACGGTCACAGTCTTGACAGAGAAATTGCTTTTCTCACAGTGCACTCGATGCTTCACCTTCTCGGCTACGACCACGAGCCCGGCGGTCTTGAGCTTGTAAGAATGAGAGAAAGAGAAGAGGCCGTCCTCACTCAGCTCGGTCTTGTAAGAAGCGGTAGCTACTACACAATGGAATAATATGAACGAATATAAAAAACTGTTTAAAAGTTTCACTTATGCTTTCAAAGGTATCGGATATGTAATAAAGCACGAGAGGAATTTCCGTATTCATCTTTCCTGCATTATATATATGTTCTCGATTCTTACGCTTACTGATTGGTTCAAGCTTACGAGAACAGACTATGCCGTGCTTCTTGTTGTCAGTGCACTTGTGCTCAGCCTTGAAATTGTTAACACTGCAGTTGAAAATTCGGTTAACCTTGCATCGAAGGAATTTACCGAATATGGCAGAATAGCAAAAGATGCAGCTGCAGGAGCCGTTCTTATTGCTGCAATCTTTGCTGTGCTTACCGGCATTGCAATTCTCTTTCAGCCTGAAGCATTTGTGAAAATGTATGAATATTTCAAAGAAAATGTTCTTATGCTCATTCTCTTTATGGTGTCAGTTATTCCTATGACGCTCTTTATCTTCTGGGGCAACCCTTTTAAAAAGAGGAAATAATATTATGAATGAAATTTTTCAGCGAACTGAAATGTTAATAGGAACCGAAGCAGTAGCAACCCTTAGTAAATCGAGGGTTGCTGTTTTCGGTGCAGGCGGTGTGGGCGGCTATGTAATTGAGGCTCTTGCAAGAAGCGGTATAGGTGCAATCGATATTATAGACAACGATACCGTAAGTGAGAGTAACCTCAACCGACAGATTATCGCTCTTCAATCCACAATAGGTCTGCTAAAAACTGAGACTGCAAAAAAACGTGTGCTTGATATAAATCCTGATTGCACAGTTACAACCTTTGAAACCTTTGTTCTGCCTGAAAATATTGACGGATTTGATTTTTCTGTTTATGACTATATAGTTGATGCAATTGATACTGTTTCGGGAAAAATTGCAATAATTGAAAAAGCCTCAAAAGAAGGTATTCCAATAATTTCATCAATGGGCACCGGCAATAAGCTTGACCCCACTAAATTTCAGATTGCTGACATAAGCAAGACTTCTGTGTGTCCCCTTGCAAGGGTTATGCGCTATGAAATGAAAAAAAGAAAAATAAAAAAGCTCAAAGTTCTTTTTTCAACAGAAGAACCAATTAAACCAAACGCTGAAAAAGACGAAAGAGGAAAAGCTCCTCCCGGAAGCATTTCATTTGTTCCCTCAGCAGCAGGACTTATAATAGGTGGCGAAGTCATAAAAGATATTATTAAAAATAAAACAGAACTCTCTCTTATGTAACAATTCTACTTAAGAGAGAGTTGTTTTTATATAATTCTACAAGCAAAATGTGAATTATACAGTTTGGTAGGGTGACAAAACAGCAACCTGAAACTACAATAAAAGCAGAAGAAATAATGTAAAAAGGAGAAAAAACTATGTTAGACAAAGTCACTCTACCATCCTACACAAAAGGTGAAGAAATTTTTAACAGCATCTCCCACGGTGCAGGTATTCTTTTCGGAATTTTCACTATGGTTTTCTGTATTCTCAATTCAACAACACCAAGCGGTATCTGGGGTTCGGTTGTGTTTGCTTTTTCATCAATTGTACTTTATTTTTCATCTACCATGTATCACGCACTGACCAAAGAAAAAATCAAAAAGGTTTTCAGACTTATTGACCATTCAGTAATTTTTATTATGATTTCAGGCACAACCCTTGCAATAAACCTTATCGCAGTTTTTCCTTATAACAAACCGATTTCTCTTGTAACAGGCATTATTGGTCTTGTTATAACAGTTGTCGGAATAAGTCTTACATTTGTTGATCAGGAAAAATTTAAAAATCTTCAGCTTGTTTTATATGTTGTTCTTGGCTTTACATGTATTTTCCTCGGTAAACCGATTATTGAAAACAATGAATCAGCTCTTACAATTCTTATTCTTCTTTTAAGCGGCGGAATAGTTTACGGTATCGGAATGGGTCTTTATATTGTAGGCAAAAAGAAAAAATATTTTCACAGTATTTTTCACCTTTTCGTTCTCGCAGGTACGGTTATACACTTCTTTGCAATTAACATAGCGCTCACATAAAAGGAAAAACGGTACAATGATTTGTCAAACTAAGTGCAACACTTTTTGATCGAATCCTCAAATAAATCCAAAGGTTTTTGGTAATTTAAAACTTTCTTGGGCCTGGCGTTGATCAACGCCAGGTTCTTTTTTAGTGTAGCAGGACTAACTCTTG
>JAZRJR010000076.1:0-2534 GCA_045645885.1 Acutalibacteraceae bacterium
TTTAAAGGATATATTCACGATGTGGGAGGTCCGACCGCTAATTTCCGCACAACCTCTTGTGAAAAGCAGAAAACTGCAGGTCTTTGCAAAGGAAAGAAGTGTCTTGCACCCACTCCTTGTCCTGCGCTTAAATCAGATCACAGTGAATATCTTGATATTCTCAGAAGTATGAGAAAAATCAAAGGTATTAAAAAAGTTTTCATTCGTTCAGGTATACGATATGATTATATGTTGAAAGACGAAGATGAATCATTTTTCAAAGACCTTATAAAATATCATGTAAGCGGTCAGTTGAAGGTTGCACCTGAACATTGCTCTGCGATTGTACTGCAGAAAATGGGCAAGCCTTACATTGAAGATTATGTGCGTTTTTCAAAGAGATATTTTGAACTCAGCAAAAGTGTGGGTAAAGAACAGTATCTTGTTCCGTATCTTATGTCTTCACATCCCGGTTCAAGTCTTAATGAAGCAGTAGAACTTGCACTTTTCCTGAAAAAGCGAGGTATCAGACCTGAACAGGTTCAGGATTTTTATCCGACACCCGGTACCATTTCAACATGTATGTTCTATACTGAACTTGACCCTTATACAATGAAAGAGGTTTATGTTGCGAAAACTCCTAAAGAAAAAGCAATGCAACGTGCCCTTTTACAGTATTATAATCCTGCCAATAAAGAAATAATTCTTGAATCACTCAAAAAATGCGGAAGATTTGATCTTATCGGCAACGGTGAAAAGTGCCTTGTAACAGCACCTGAAACCAAGAGAAAAAATTCAAATATCAGAAACTCATATAAAGGAGCAAAGCCATATGGCAAAAAGAAAAAAAGGTAAACCAAGCCTCCTTGCAATAATTATTTTTATTGTAATTGCGCTTCTCGGAGTGAAAGAAACAGGACTTGTTGAAATCGACAATTCAAAGCTTACCAACAGCAAGCTCGACGGTGAGGTTTATGTACACTTTATTGATGTTGGTCAGGGTTCATCAACACTTATACAACAGGGCAAAAACGGCATTCTTATAGACAGCGGTCTTGCTGATTACGGAGATACAGTTTCTGATTTCATAAAAAGCTGCGGTGTTACTGACCTTGAATATGTTATTGCAACTCATCCTCACGATGATCATATCGGTTCTCTTCCGCAGGTTATGGATGACTTTACAGTCGGAAAGATTATTATGCCGGAGCTTGCTGAATTCAACACACCGACAACTCGTGTTTACGAAAGACTTATCGATTATATTGTTGATAACAATATTGATGCATATGCAGCGGAATTTGGTGACGTTTATGAGATGGATGATGTGAAAATCCAGATTCTCGGACCTGTTAAGCAAGTAAAGGATCTTAATGATATGTCGGTTATCTGTAAGGTGTATGCATGCGGAAGCACATTTATGCTTCTCGGTGATGCCGAAAAAGAAGAGCTGGCATCGGTTTATGAATACAATAATAAATACGGAGTTGACCTGAAATCTGATGTTATTCTCCTTGGGCATCACGGCAGTTCAACTTCAATTTATAAGCCTTTTCTTAACAAGGTTGATGCAAAAACTGCAGTTATTTCATGTGGCAGAAACAACAGCTATAACCATCCGCACAAGGAAGCGCTTGACTATTGCAAGGAAAATAATATAGCGATAGTGAGAACTGATATTCACGGCACAATAACATACAGAAGCACAGAAGATTCCTTTGAAAGGATTGACGGATAAGAATGGAAAAATATATCGTTGACAGAATTGAAGAGGGGATTATCATTCTCGAAAAAGAAGATATGACTCATATTGAGATTGATAAAAATGATATTCCTTTTGAAGTATCTGAGGGAAATGTACTGATTTACGATTCAGGCACTTTCTTTCATGATAACGATGAAGAAAATATCCGTCGGAAAAGAATTTTTGAGAAGCAGAAAAATATTTTCAAAAATAAGTAAAAAATTGTAATTTGCTATTGCAATTTACTTTTTGATGTGATATACTACACCAGATAACGCACGCAAGGGGATTGGTATGCCCGTTTCGCCGCATTTGCGGTGCCGTGTACCTTTGAACCTGCGGTGGTTAAAAAACAAAAGGAGGACATAACAATGTCAGTAGTATCAATGAAACAGCTTCTTGAAGCAGGCGTTCACTTCGGACACCAGACAAGAAGATGGAACCCGAAAATGGATAAGTACATTTTCGCAGAAAGAAACGGTATTTACATCATCGACCTTCAGAAGACCGTAAAGAAGCTTGAGGAAGCTTATGCTTTCGTTAAGGAAGTTTCAGAAAACGGCGGAGAAGTTCTTTTTGTAGGTACAAAGAAGCAGGCTATGGATTCAATCCGTGAAGAAGCAATCCGTTGCGGCATGCCCTTCGTAAACGCTAGATGGCTTGGCGGTATGCTCACAAACTTCGGCACAATCCAGACAAGAATCAAGAGACTTGCTCAGCTTAAGGCTATGGAGCAGGACGGCACATTTGCTCTTCTTCCCAAGAAGGAAGTTATCAAGCTCAACCTCGAAATCGAAAAGCTTGAAAAGTT
>JAZRJR010000077.1:0-6815 GCA_045645885.1 Acutalibacteraceae bacterium
GCCCACAAGTTCGGGAATAAGACCGAATGTTACAAGGTCCTGAGTTCCCACCTCGTGCATAACCTTACCCTCTTCGAAATCCTTTTTGCTCTTGATTTCAGCACCGAAGCCGAGACCTGAGTTGCCCATTCTCTTTTCAACAATCTTTTCAATGCCTGCAAATGAACCTGCACAGATGAAAAGAATGTTGGTTGTGTCAATCTGAATGAATTCCTGCTGAGGATGCTTTCTGCCGCCCTGAGGAGGCACATTTGAAACTGTTCCTTCAACAATTTTGAGAAGTGCCTGCTGAACGCCTTCACCGCTTACATCTCGTGTAATTGAGGTGCTTTCGCTCTTGCGGGCAATCTTATCAATTTCGTCAACGTAAATGATACCCTTTTCAGCTCTTTCAATGTCAAAATCTGCAGCCTGAATAAGTCTTAAAACAATATTTTCTACGTCCTCACCTACATAACCTGCTTCGGTGAGAGTTGTTGCATCGGCAATTGCAAAAGGCACATCAAGGATTTTCGCCAAGGTCTGTGCAAGCATTGTTTTACCGACACCTGTGGGACCGAGCATAAGAATATTACTCTTACCTACTTCTACGTCCGCTGTTTTTCCCGAATAAATGCGCTTATAATGATTATAAACCGCTACGCTCAAGGTTTTCTTAGCCTCTTCCTGACCGATTACATATTCGTCAAGAAGCGCCTTGATTTCATGAGGCTTTTTGAGAAGTGCAAAATCAGAATCGTTTTTCTCAGTGTTTTTTACACTTTCTTCTTCAACGATTGATCTGCACAAATCTATACATTCATCGCATATATAAACACCGGGACCGGCTATCAGGGTTTTCACTTCGCTCTGCGCTTTGTTACAGAAGGAACACCTGATGGTCTTTTCTTTGTTGTCACCGTCTCTTGCCATGAACTGAACTCCTTCTAAAAATTTTATCCCGCAAAAGGATTATCTCTTGTAAAGAATCTTATCTACAAGACCGTATTCAAGAGCTTCATCGGCAGTCATGAAATTGTCACGCTCTGTATCCTGAGCGATGATTTCGATATCCTTGCCTGTGTTTTCAGCGAGAATTTTGTTAAGCTTTGCCTTTGTGCGGAGAATATGGTCTGCAACAATTTTGATGTCAGTTGCCTGACCCTTTGCACCGCCTGAAGGCTGATGAATCATAATTTCGCTGTTGGGAAGAGCAAATCTCTTGCCCTTTGCACCTGATGAAAGCAGGAATGCACCCATTGATGCAGCCATACCCATACAGATTGTTGAAACATCGCACTTGATATACTGCATTGTATCGTAAATAGCCATACCTGCAGTTACTGAACCGCCGGGGCTGTTGATGTAAAAGCTGATGTCCTTTTCTGAATCCTGACTTTCAAGGAAGAGAAGCTGAGCAACAACAAGGCTTCCAGTTGCATCGTTTACTTCATCTGAAAGAACGATGATTCTGTCGTTGAGAAGACGTGAATAAATGTCATACTGACGTTCACCACGGTTTGTCTGTTCTACTACATAAGGTACTAATGGCATAGTATAGCCTCCTTTTCATAAAGGCACCGACTGTGTAAGATGTGCCTTATAAAACTTAATTAAAAAATGGCAAGAGAGGAACTGTAAAATACAGTTCCGTCTCATTGTACATATTCTAGGTTAAATTTACCTTAATTAATCAAGATTATTCAGCTGATTCTGCAGCTTCTTCCTTCTTAGCCTTGGGCTTTCTTGCTGTTGTAACCTTTGCATTGTCTCTTACGAACTTGATTGCCTTTTCGTTGAGAAGGTCACCGCGAAGGCCTTCAACGGGAACAACCTTCTTGATTTCTTCCTTTTCCATCTGGTACTGAGCAGCAAACTTGTCATATTCTGCTTCAAGCTCTTCATCAGTTACCTGAAGGTTTTCAAGTTCAGCAACCTTCTGGAGAGCAAGACGAACCTTAACGTTCTGAATTGCTGAATCCTTCATGCTTTCCTTGTACTGTTCGATTGTCATACCTGTGTACTGAAGGTATGTTTCAAGGTTGAGGCCCTGAGCTGAAAGTCTGTAGTCGATGTTTCTTACCTGATCGTTAACTTCGTTGTCATACATAACTTCGGGAATTTCACCGATTACATTTTCTGAAAGCTTCTGAAGAAGCTGTGATTCGATTTCTCTTTCGTTTTCTTCTTCTTTGTGCTCCTTGATTTCCTTTTCGATGCTCTTCTTGAGTGCATCTACTGTATCGCAGTCAGCAGCATCCTGAGCAAATTCGTCGTCTACTTCGGGAAGCTCCTTAACCTTGATTTCGTGAAGCTTGATTTTGAAAACTGCATCCTTGTCAGCGAGTTCAGGTGTGTATTCTGTGGGGAACTTAACATTTACGTCGAATTCTTCACCTACGTTGTGACCTACAACCTGCTCTTCAAAGCCGGGAATGAACTGACCTGAACCGAGTGTGAGTTCATAGTTTTCACCCTTGCCGCCGTCAAAAGCTACACCGTCTACGAAGCCTTCGAAGTCGATAACTGTGATGTCACCGTCCTGAGCTGCTCTGTCTTCAACTGAAACAAGACGAGCGTTTCTTTCAACAAGAGCGCTTATTCTTGCATCAATTTCTTCTGCAGTTGCTTCAACCTTTTTCTTTGAAGCCTTGAGTTCCTTATATTCCTTAAGCTCGATTGTAGGCTTAACGAATACTTCAACTGTCATAAGTACGCCTTCTGCGCCGATTTCCTTGATGTCAGCGTTCTTTGTGCCGACGATTTCAAGCTCAGCTTCTTTTGCAGCTTCTTCAACTACCTTGGGGAAGCAGATGTCAAGAGCGTCTTCATAGAGCCAGCCCTTGCCGTAGAAGTTTTCAGCCATCTTGCGTGTTACCTTGCCCTTGCGGAAACCGGGAAGCTGAATTCTGCTTTTCTGCTTTGCGAACACCTTGTTCTGTGCAGCATCGAATTCTTCAGCTGAGATTTCGATTTCAAGAGCGTAAACATTTGTTTCAACGTTGTTTGATGATTTTAAAGCCATTTTTGTACTCCTATCCTTGGGTATGCACAAAATCGTTTTAACCGAAGCTACCCAATATACATTTTAACTAATATATTATATCATTCTTTGAACAATATTTCCATACTTTTTTTAAAATTTTTCAATCAATTTCGGACAAAATTCAAGAAAATCTGCACTTACAAGGTCCAATTTCACCGAATCGACAGTTTCTTTCACATAATTTCTTGCAACCTCACCGTGGAGATGACCGAAATAGCAGCGTGAAATTTCATTTTCCGTAAGCACTGAAAATATCTCTTCACACTTCTGTGAGCCCATAACAGGAGGATAATGAAGAAAAGAAATTATCTCTCCTTCCATTTCTTTGCCTGCTTCAATTGAGCGTCTCAGTCTTTCAGCTTCACGAAGGATTACCTTTTTGTCTGCGCCTGTCTGCGCATCATAGAACCAGCCACGGCTGCCTGTTATTACAAAGTCACCCACTTTAAAGGCGTTGTTGTGGAGAATCTCAATGGAAGTAAAGCCGTTATCAAGAAGGAAGTTATCCATTTTTCTTTTGGTTGTCCACCAATAGTCGTGATTGCCCTTCATTATGATTTTCTTTCCCGGAAGAGAGTGAAGAAAAGCAAAATCTTCTTTTGCACCTTCAAGGCTCATTGCCCAGGAAATGTCACCCGGTACAACAACGGTGTCACCTTCGTCAACAACCGCTTTCCAGTTTTTCTCTATGCGGCTGACGTAATCATTCCAACCGCCGAAAATATCCATAGGCTTATCTGTGCCGAAGGAAAAATGGGTATCACCCAAAGCAAAAATTGACAAAGAAAACACCACCTTTCGGAATGCAAAATGCAAAGTGCAAAATGCAAAATAATTAGCGAACAGGGAAATTTTGTTAAAAAATTTTACTTGACTTATATCAGTTTAATTCCCGACAAATGGCAGAACACCTTTTGTCGGGAAAATTTAGTTTAAATGATCAGCCATCATACAGAACGCAGAATAGCTTTTGCCTTTACGCATCAGAATAGGTGCGACATTTTGCATTTTGCATTCTGCATTTTGCATTTATCAGATGCCGAGCATTGCGTATACTGTGTCGATCATATTTTCTTTTTCACAGCATGAAGTGAACCTGGGTTCTTTACCCTTAAGAGTAGCAAGCTGTTCGGGACAGATTTCACCGGTGATTTCTCTGAGAAGGTCAACCTGCTCAAATTCATTTATGCCGTCAAGGTTTTTGTCGCAAACTGCCTTGAGTACAGCTTCTGAGAACTTATAAGGATTAGCAGTTGAAGCAATAACTGTGGGAGTGCTGTCCCCTGTTCTCTTAAGATAATCTCTGTAAACCTTTACTGCAACTGCGGTATGAGTATCAAGAAGATAACCGTTTTTATATGTTTCACCGATTGTTGCTTTTGTCTCTTCATCGTCGCAGCAGCCTGCATCAAAGAGAGTGATAACCTTTTCCTTTACGTCAGCAGTAACCTCGTACTTGCCGTCAGCTGAAAGCTCGTTCATCCACTTTGCAATTGTTTCATCGTTTTCATCAGCAAGGTGGAAGAGAAGTCTTTCAAGGTTTGATGAAATAAGAATATCCATTGAGGGAGATGTTGTTGTGAAGAACTTTCTGTTTCTGTCATAAACACCTGTCCTGAGGAAATCTGTGAGAACATTGTTTGCGTTTGAAGCACAGATAAGCTTGCCAACGGGTACACCCATCTTCTTTGCATAGTAAGCAGCAAGAATGTTACCGAAGTTACCTGTGGGAACAACAACATTCATTTCGTCACCGTTCTTGATTTCACCGTTTTCGATCATATCGCAGTATGCACTTACATAGTAAACGATCTGCGGAACAAGACGTCCCCAGTTGATTGAGTTAGCTGATGAGAACATCATTCCGTTTTCTTCGAGCTTCTTTGCAACTTCCTTGTCAGTGAAAATCTTCTTTACACCGCTCTGTGCATCGTCAAAGTTACCCTTGATTGCTGAAACGGCAACGTTTTCACCTGCCTGAGTTGTCATCTGAAGCTTCTGCATGGGGCTTACACCCCCATCGGGATAGAACACCATAATCTTTGTGCCGGGCACATCCTTGAAGCCTTCAAGAGCAGTCTTGCCTGTAGCACCTGAGGTAGCAACAAGAATTACGATTGTCTTGTCTGCAACGGTTTTCTTTGCAGAAACTGTGAGAAGATAAGGAAGAAGCTGAAGAGCCATATCCTTGAAGGCACATGTGGGGCCTCTCCAGAGCTCGAGGATGTTTTCACCCTCGCTGATTTTCTTCACGGGAGCAACCTTGTCGCTGCTGAATTTACCCTCAGCATAAGCACCGCTTACGCACATATCGATTTCATCTGCAGTAAAATCTGTAAGGTAAAGTGAAAGCACCTTTTTTGCTCTTTCTATATAGCTGAGAGGTACAAGGCTGTCAATGAAGCTCTTGTCAATCTGAGGAATTTCTGTGGGAACAAAAAGTCCGCCATCCTTTGAAATACCCTGAGCGATTGCATAAGCTGACTCTACCTTTACGCTCTTATCTCTTGTACTTGTATAAAGCATTGTAAGTCCTCCGTTTTGAGCCGAAAGCGGCTCGGAATTTATGATTTTTACATTTTATCATATTAAAACAAAAATGTAAAGACTTTTAAAATATATCGTATCTGCCTGAGAAATCTTCGGCTGTAAAAGCAGCTTCAATGCAGTTGAATTTATAAATTCTCCCCTCATTCTGCCAGACCTCAAACACATCAAAGCGTGAGAAAACATCGAGAGCTTCATTTTCCATATATTTCATCGCAGTGAGCTGAAGCTTTTTCTGCTTCTGCATATTAACTGCTTCCGAAGGTCTGCCGAGAGAATTGCCGTTTCTTGTTTTCACTTCAACAAATGCGATTACATTGTCTTTTTTCACAATAAGGTCAACCTCACCGTACCGTGAGTGATAGTTTCTCTCTTTGATTTCATAGCCCTTTTTACGGTAATATTCCTCACAGAAATTTTCACCGCTTCTACCGATTTCACCTTTATACATATTATTCACCGAGAATCTTTTTGAGGAAGGTTCTTCTGTGTTCATCACAGATTCCGTGTTCGGCAATTTTTTCATAGTGAAGCTTTGTGCCATAGCCCTTATGCTGAGCAAAGGCATATTCCGGGTATTTCTTATCCATTTCGATGCAGTATCTGTCTCTCGTCACCTTTGCAAGAATTGAAGCGGCAGCAATTGAAACAGACTTTGCATCACCCTTGATAACAGTTCTTTCTTCAATTGAAAGCCCCGGCTTGCCGTTGCCGTCGATAAGTGCAATATCAGGCTTTACTGAAAGTCCTTCTACTGCGGTGCGCATTGCAAGAAAGGTTGCCTGAAGAATATTAATTTCATCAATGGTTTTTGCATCAACCATCTGAATACTGTAGGCAATTGCTTTTTCTTTTATAATATCGTAAAGAGCATCACGCTTTTTTTCGCTGAGCTTTTTGGAGTCATTTATACCTTCAATTTCGCAGTCAACGGGAAGAATAACCGCAGCAGCACAGACAGGACCGCAAAGAGGGCCTCTGCCCGCTTCATCAACACCACAAATCAGCTGATAACCCTGCTGGTGGAAAGATTCTTCAATGCTCCACATATTTACTTCGCTCATTTTATATCCTCCGGCATTTCAAGGGTAAAATGACCCAGCTTTCCACTACGGTATTCATCCAGTAATACCTTCGCCATTCTCTCGGTGTTGATCTCTCCCCTTGCAAGCAAGTAACCACGCTTCTTTCCTGCGGCCTCCAGTAATTCAAAACCGGGTCTTTGCTCTGAAAGATCAAGACC
>JAZRJR010000078.1:0-25555 GCA_045645885.1 Acutalibacteraceae bacterium
TTATAATTAGCAACTTTCTTTTTATTAAAACCTACTATATATATTCGTTCCCTATTTTGTGGAACGCCAAAGTCTTTTGCTTTAAACAAACTGTGGTACACTTCATAACCTAGCTCTTTCAAAGTATTTATGATAACTTCAAATGTTTTTCCGTGATTGTGCAAAGTTAAATTTTTTACATTTTCTAGCAGAAAGGCTTTTGGCTGTTTTTCGTTTAATATTCTAGCAATCTCAAAAAATAGTGTACCGCGTGTGTCTTCAAAACCCAGTTTTTTACCAGCTTGACTAAAAGCTTGACATGGAAATCCACCCACTAGGATATCATGTTCAGGAATATTTTCTGATCTAATCTTAGTAATGTCACCAAAAGGTTCTTCACCATAGTTAGCTTTATATGTTTTTACCGCATGCTCATCAAACTCGCTACTAAACACAATATTTACTTTTTGGGTTTGATAAAAACCAAGACGTGTTCCACCGATGCCCGCAAAAAGGTCAATCATTTTATAAATTGCATCATCTATATTTGGAAATGGGATATTTTCTGAAAAACTAAGAATATGTTTAAGTTCAATTGCTGAAGGTTGTGTTTCCCCGGTTTCCCATCTTCTAATAGTTCTATCGCCATTTTTAGACATACCAATAGCATATGCAAATTCTTTTTGTGTCATATTAAGGCGTTGGCGTTTTTCTCTAATTAAATCTGCCGGTAATTTTGATGGCTTTTGCGATATAACTTTCATTATGAATTCCCTCTCCATAAAATGTGTCAAATTGCGGACATTTTGTCCTCTGATTGACACTATATCATATTTTTCAAAAAAAATCAATATAGGAGATGACATTTATGAACAAATATTCTCTCGAAAAATTTCAAAATATAATTAAAGACGAGCGTCAACAAACTTTGGCACCATATGAGTTAGTATATAAAGGCTTTATGTTACTAGAATACCATAAAAAAGAAACTAAATTCTTCTATAAAAATGCAAGCACTGTAGTAGAAGAGCTTCGTGATTTTTGCTGGAGTAATTTTATTCCGGAGGAAGAACGTTTTTCTAGCAATATGTTAAAAAAACTTATCGATGATTCCGAGCTTAACGGATTATCTGCAAGAGAAGCTATTGAATGTTTTATAGACAGTTACCCTCAACACATTTATCAACTTTGCTTATCAAACACTCAAAGCAGAAGAAGTCGTGCTGGAAAAGAATTTGAATCAATCATAGAACTTTTATTAATGGGTGCTGATATTCCAATGGACACGCAAGGAAACATCGGCAAAAAGATTTTCATTGATAAATCTTTAGGGAAATTAGTAGATATTGTTTCTCCTGGTGTGGTGGAGTATGTAATCGACAAAAATTATACTTGTTTAATCAGTGCAAAAACAACACTCCGCGAAAGATGGCAAGAAGTTCCTGAAGAGATGAGCCGCACTGGTGCTCGAGAAATGTTTTTAGCAACTTTAGATGAGTCTATTACAACAGAAGTGTTGAATACTTTATATGAGGCTAACATACGAATCGTTACAACAAAAACAAACAAAGAGACACACTATGCATCCGAGCGTAGAGTAATTGATTTTGAAACTTTGCTTAGTATTTGTAACACCAATCAGAAACATTGGACTATAGATACATATACCGATGATGAAAAGGCAATAATTTTACGTAACATTGATAAACAAATTGAAAAACATAGACAGCATAAATTCGTTTACGATTACTACACCAAAAGAAAAGAACAGTTTCAGAAATAACTTATTTTTTTACGAAGAACTGAAGTCAACAAAAAACACCCGAAGCTAAGCTTCAGGTGTTTTTCTATGTAAACTATCTTATTTCTGATGATAACCGTCGAGGAATTCGCCCATTCTTCTCATTGCAGCTCTGAGTTCATCAGCCTCAGGTAACATAACAATTCTGAAGTGGTCAGGCTCCTTCCAGTCGAAGCCGCTGCCGGGGATAAGAAGAATATTTGTTGCGTGGAGAAGGTCCCATGCAAACTTCTTATCGTCGGTGATGTTGAACTTCTTAACATCAAGCTTCGGGAAAAGGTAGAAGGCTGCACTGTTCTTTACGAAGGTAATACCGTCAATCTTTTCAAGCTCTGAACAGGTTGCTTCTCTCTGCTCATAAATTCTGCCGCCGGGTGCTACCATTGATCTGGGTGTTTCCATATCAGCCATAGCTGCGGGAATTACAAGCTGAGGAAGTGTGTTTGCACAAAGTCTCAGTGAGGTCATCTGAATGATACCCTTTCTGTATTCCTCGGTGATGTTACGAGGACCGCTGATAACCATCCAGCCGCAACGGAAGCCGCAGACAAGGTGTGACTTTGAAAGACCGTTCATTGTTACAACAGGAAGGTCAGGAGCAAGTGAAGCAGTTGAAATATGCTTCAGGTCGTCCATTACAAGACGGTCATAAATTTCGTCTGAGAAGATAATAAGACCGTTTTCTCTTGCAATCTGAACAATCTGAGTAAGAATCTCTTCAGGATAAAGAGCACCTGTGGGATTGTTGGGATTAATGATTACGATAGCTTTTGTCTTTGATGTAATCTTTGAACGGATATCGTCGATATCGGGATACCATAAGCTCTTTTCATCGCATACGTAGAATACGGGCTTACCGCCTGCAAGATAAACTGAGTTACCCCACAGTGAATAGCTGGGTGAAGGCACAAGCACTTCGTCACCGTCATTGAGAAGAGGCATAAGTGCAAAGTTTACAACCTCACTAACACCGTTACCGATGAATACATCATCAGGTACGATGCCCTGAATACCCTTGCTCTTTTCATATTCGCAGATAGCTTCTCTTGCATCAGGCATACCCTTGAAATCGCAGTATGCAACACCCTTCTGCTCGTTACCCTTGAGTGCATCTTCAAGGCTCTTGGGAAGCTTGAAGCCAAAGGTTGCAGGGTTACCTGTATTGAGTCTCAGAACATCAATGCCTCTTGCACGCATATCCATTGCTTCAACAAAAAGAGGTCCTCTGATATCTGAGTGTACGTTTTTCATTCTTTCTGCCGCTTTGATAATTTCCATAAATGTTTCCTTCTTTATTTAAAATTATGCTAAACATTATAAACCTTTAAAAAGAATTTTGCAATAGTAATGCCAAAAAACTTGCAGTAAGAAGTATTTTTTTATTTACATTAATCAATCAGCTTAATTTAAAAGTCCTCCCAAGGCGGGAGGACTCATTGTTTAATTACATAAGGCTGAGATAAAGTGCTTTGATTTCTTCAACGCTTGTATCTCTGGGGTTACCCGGACGGCAAGCATCGTCAAATGCTGACTGTGAAAGGAAGGCGATGTCTTCATTCTTTACAATATCCTTAAGGTCAGCAGGAATTCCTACATCTGCTGAAAGCTTCTTAACTGCATCAATTGCAGCCTTTCTTGCTTCTTCAAGGCTCATAGCTTCTGTGCCTTCAACGCCCATTGCCTTTGCAATGTCTCTGTACTTATCCCCTGTTGCAGGAGCATTGTATTCCATAACTGTAGGAAGAATAATTGCGTTTGCAACACCGTGAGGTGTGTCATAGAGAGCACCGAGAGGATGAGCCATTGAATGAACGATGCCAAGACCTACGTTACTGAAGCCCATACCTGCGATATACTGACCGAGAGCCATTCCTTCTCTGCCTTCAGCGGTGTTTTCAACTGCACCTCTGAGGCTCTTTGCAATAATTTCAATTGCCTTGATGTGGAACATATCGCTCATTTCCCAAGCACCCTTGGTGATGTAGCCTTCAATTGCGTGTGTGAGAGCGTCCATACCTGTAGCAGCAGTAAGTCCCTTAGGCATTGAAGCCATCATATCAGGGTCAACAACAGCAACAACGGGAATGTCGTGCACGTCAACGCAAACCATTTTTCTGTCTTTTTCAGCGTCTGTGATTACATAGTTGATTGTAACCTCTGCAGCTGTGCCTGCAGTTGTGGGAACTGCAATAATGGGAACGCAGGGATTCTTTGTGGGAGCAACGCCTTCAAGTGAACGCACATCAGCGAATTCAGGGTTAGTGATAATGATACCGATTGCCTTTGCTGTGTCCATTGATGAACCGCCGCCGATTGCAACGATGCAGTCAGCACCGCTCTTTTTGAAAGCCTCAACACCTGTCTGTACATTTTCAATTGTGGGATTGGGCTTGATATTTGAATAGATTTCATAAGGAATCTCAGCTGCATCAAGAATATCTGTCACCTTTTTTGTAACCGCAAATTTAATAAGGTCAGGGTCTGAGCATACAAAAGCCTTTTTGAAAGCTCTTGCTTTGATTTCGGTTGCAATTTCATTGATTGCGCCTTTGCCGTGATAGCTTGTTTCGTTAAGTACAAATCTGTTTGCCATAATTATTTTTCTCCTTTAGTTTGATAAGGCATTCAGGCTCTTTGAGCTCTGTTGCCCTGACTTTATTTTACACCAAGTTCACCCGTCAGGTCAACTATGAAATCATCTTAATTATGTTAATTTTCAGTAAATATGAACTGAATCAAATTTTTTATTCTTTTTTTACTTTATCTTTATTTTCTCGGAAATATATGTTATACTCACTTAAAAGGAGAGATATATTATGGCAAACAGAATTATTCCTAAAGTAAAAGAGACTGTAAGTCTTGCAAAAACATACTGGACTGAGCCGCCGAAGGGTTATTATGTTCCCTATAAGGAAATTGCAAATCTCAGCGGTGCAGGCTTCGGCGTTCATTGGCTCACGCTTCTTGCTTCAACAATCGGTCTCAGTGCTTCAAACTTCCTTGTGGGTGCAAGTATCGGTCTTAAGCCTATGGACCTTCAGATTATGCTTACCGTTGCAAATATCATCGGTATACCCCTTGGTATTTTCAGAAGCTGGTATTACGACAACCACAACCTTAAGGGCGGAAAATTCCTTCCCTTTATAAGAAAAACAGCACTGCCTATTTTTCTTATACCAATGATTTTTGTATGGCTCCCCTTTGAAACCTGGGACTATATAACAAAGGCTGTAGTTGTTGAAATTATGTATCTTCTTCTCAGCATTTTCCTTTGCTTCTATAACGAAAGCTATACATATTTTCAGCAGATTATTTCTCCCAACGCTCAGGAAAGAGCCAATGTTCTGAGTATTTCTCAGGTAATTTATTCTCTTGCTCCCACCCTTTCAAATCTGCTTATACCCTTGATTGCAAGTAAAACCTGGGGACTTAATAACATCTGGACTTACAGAGTGGTTTACCCCATATTTACCGTTATCGGCTTTGTAATCAGCGTTTACTTCTTCCGCAGAGTCAAGGAAAGACTTATTCTGCCGAAGAAAAAGCAGGACCCTATCAGAATTATTGATGCAGTCCGTGAGGTTGCAAAGAACAAATATTTCTGGATTACACAATCTGCCGCATGGGTTGTTTTCCTTGAATCAGGCTACGGTGTAATTCTCAGCTGGGCATTCGTTTACGGCAACAACGGTGAAAATCAAGGTACCCTCGGCCTTGTAAATACTCTTATCGGTAATGCAAGTCTCTGGTCTATGCTTCTTGCTCCCTTGGCAATCAAGGCTTTAGGTAAGAGAAACCTTCTTATCATTATGAACTCCATTAACGTGGTTGTCCTTATCGGAATTTATTTCACCTATCAGAATCTTGTTCTGATGTGCGTGCTTCTCTACTTCAACACCTTTATCAACACTTTCTGGAACATTATTCAGCACAACATCAGCGCTGATATGCGTGACTATCATCAATGGAAAACCGGTGTCAGAGTTGACGGTCTTTTCGGACCTCTCGGTCTTATCGGTACTTTCATAGGATTTTTCACAGGTCTGTTCTACCCTGCCCTTTATGAGAAAATGGGACTTCTTGAGGATTACAATGTGCTTTATGATGACACAATCAGAAACAACCTTTTTGAAGCACTTCTTCTCTGGTCTGCTGTTGGTGCTTTCCTCAACCTCGTTCCCTTCTTCTTCTACGACCTTACGGAAAACAAGCACCGTGCTTATGTGGGTGTTCTGAGAATCCGTGCGATGTTTGAAAACTACGGTATGGGTGTGCTTGAAGACGCAGAGCTCATTGAAGCAATGGAAATAATCCGAGAGGCAAGAGAATTTGCAAAAACAGAAACAGCAAATCTTTCAAAGAAAAAGCTGAAGGAAAGAAAGCTCACCGCAGAGCGTGCAGCTATAATTACAGAAGACCTTCAGAAATTCTCAGGCGAAGCAGGCAGAGCAAGAATTCAGAGCGCCCGTGAGGTTATCTCTCTCGGTCAGATGTATTACTATGACAACGCAAAAGCTGAGCTTAAAGCAGCAAGGGCTTTACCAAAAGGCTCCAAAGAAGAAAAAGAAATCCGTTCTGATGCAATCAGGCTTGCAAGAATCAAGAAGGAAGCCGCTTCACTTATGAGAAGATACGGCAAAGAAAACATTGTTCTTCCCGATGAAAGAGTGAAAGAAGAAATTCAGAACAGAGAAACCTCTTCATTCGGTGAAACAATGAAGCAAAGACGTGAGCTGAAGGCTTTTGCAAAGGCTCAGTCGATTTATAACAGAGTTACAAAGCCCTACAGAGAGGCTGAATATCTTCTTGAGCAGGCTGAAAACTACAGCCATTATGATGAGCTTTACGAAAGATATGCTCTTCTTATGGCAGAGCAGGTATAAAATCAATACAAAAAGGGGCTTAACTGCCCCTTTAAATATAAAGAAAAAAGAAGTGATGCAGCTCATCACTTCTTTATATTTTTATAAAATCAGTCTTCGTCAGCCTCTTCAATAAATCTGATTACATCCTTGACTGTTTTAAAGAGCTTGATTGCTCTGTCGGGAATTTCAACATCAAATTCATCTTCAATTTCTGTAATAAGGTTAACAAGGTCAAGTGAGTTAAGACCGAGATCTGAAATAATCACCGTATCCATTGTAAGTTCAACTTTTTCGCCTTTGTATTCGCTGATGATTTTAGCAAGCTGTTCAATCATTATTTTTTGCCTCCGTAATTTCTCTTGATTTTTTTAGTTGTTGTTTTGGGGAATTCTGTATCTCTCACTACAATCTTACCGATGTTTCTTATCTGAGGAAGCTTTTCGTTTACCTTCTTGATATCGGCATCGATCATATCATTTGCATTTTCTACCTCTTCATCAAGGAAAACCTCGGCAACAATAACATTCTCTTCGCCGTAAACGATAACTTCCTTAACATAGGGAATTGCATTGACTTCCTGCTCAATAGGTTCTGCGGGAATATTTTCACCGTTAGCAAGAATGATAAGATTCTTGATTCTGCCGGTGATATGAAGTGCGCCGTATTCGTCGAAAGCACCGATATCCCCTGTTCTGAACCAGCCGTCTTCGGTGAATACTTCTTTGTTAGCTTCTTCGTTGTGGTAGTAGCCAACCATTACGTTGTCACCCTTAACGAGAATTTCGCCATCATCTGAGATTTTAACCTCATTGCAGCAAAGAGGAACACCCACGCTGCCGTGAACATTGAACTTGTTGCGGTTAACGGCAACAATAGGTCCGCATTCTGTTATACCGTAGCCGTTAAGCACGGTTATACCGAAGGATGTGAAATCTTTAAGGTGCTTTTCATCAACGGGAGCACCGCCCGTTACAAGAAGAACAAGCTCACCGCCGAGACCGTCAATTACTGACTTGAAAAGCTTTTTACGAAGGTCGATACCAACTGAAAGAAGAGCATCACTGACCTTCATAAGTGCTCTGAGAGCCTTATCCTTACCCTGCTTTTTAGCGTTTGTCCAGATGTTTCTATGAAGCGCTTCAATCATAAGAGGTACACCGAAAAGACTTGTGGGGCTGTACTTTTTGAAGTCACTTGCAAGATTTCTGAGGCTCTTGTTGATACAGATAGGATTGCCGTAGAACATAACAGCATAAATGCTGGCTGTAAGTCCGAAGGTGTGGTGAAGAGGAAGAACAAGAAGGGTTGAGCCTGTAAGGTCAGCATTGCAGCAGGCACCGTACATACTTGCACAGAAGTTGCCGTGTGTGAGCATTACACCCTTGCTTCTTCCTGTTGTACCTGAGGTATATACAATTGAAGCCAGGTCGTCCTTGTTTACTTCGGCATCGAGAAATTCTCTGTAGCCTTCGCTGATTGCCTCTCTGCCTTCTTCAATGTGCTTTGAAAGCTTTCTGAGATTTATGAACTTAAGACCTTCAATGTTTCTCTCTTTAAGCTCGTCAATAATATCATAGTAGGTGTTTGAATAAAAAATAGCCTTGCAGTCACTGTCTCTCAGAAGATATTCAATATCATCTGCTTCAAGCTCTTTATCAATAGGAACAATTACATTATTACCTGTTGTTACGGCAAAATGTGTGAGAATCCAATTGTAGCTGTTTTCACCGTAAACTGCTATGTGGCAATTCTTTAAACCGTTTTTATAGATGTAAGTGCCGAGAGCTTCAACCTGTTCTTTGAATTCACTGTAAAGTACAGTTTCGTCACCCTTTTTCTTTTCATACAAAAAAGCAGGTCTTGTGCCGTACTTTTCATTACAGTAAGAAAGAAGCTCCTTTGTTGTGTACACGGGTGAATGCTTGTATAACTCATAGTTTTTAAGTCGTTTCATCCGATAATATCCTTTCCTGAAATCACGTCATAATTCCATTGGATTTTTCCTGAGTTAAAAAACCAATCCAGTGAATTTTACACTAAAAGGAAATAATTGTAAAGCATAATTTTTGAATATTGTTAAAATTCTATAAAATGTATATTTACGATTTTTTACAGTCTTATTTTTTTATACAAATCGGCAAAGCGTGTTACACACAGATAACACATTATGAATAAAACGCCTTCAGAGAAGCAGAATAATCCTGAGGTGTTATTATATGACAAAGCTAAAAAAATGCTTATTATTCCTTTTTGTTTTCTGTCTAGGGACTGTGGTAGCTTTTTCACTTTTCAGCTACAACGGTGCAATCACCATAAGAAACGGTGGGTCGGTTGTAACGCTTTCAAAGCTCGGCTCCAGAGGTGATGAAGTAAGACGGATTCAGAAAAAGCTCAGAAGCTTAGGCTACTACAAGGGTGCCGTTGACGGAGTTTACGGCACAGGAACGCAAAAAGCTGTCAGAGAATTTCAGCAGAATTGCGGAATCAAGGCTGACGGAATTGCAGGACCGAAAACCATTCGTTATCTTGGCCTTGAAGGTACCAATAATGCGTCGGAATACTCAGGCAGTGATATCACTCTTCTCGCAAAGCTCATTGCTGCAGAGGCACGTGGCGAAAGCTACACAGGTCAGGTTGCTGTCGGTGCGGTTGTGCTCAACAGAGTTTCACACCCCTCCTTTCCCGACACCATAGCGGGAGTCATTTATCAGAAGGGTGCTTTTTCCTGCGTGAATGACAGCAACTGGAGTGTTTCACCAAACGCAACCTCAATGAAAGCAGCTGAGGACTGCATAAACGGATGGGACCCCAGCGGAGGTGCGGTTTACTATTTCAACCCTAAAAAGACAAACGACCGATTTATGCATTCACGACCGGTTATAACCATTATCGGAAACCATCATTTCTGCAATTGAAAAAACTAAGACCGCAAAGGAAAAATCCATGCGGTCTCAGTTTTTTATTTCTGTGTTTCTATAAGCTTTGCAACAATTGAATTCGTCATACTGTCAATCTGACTCTGTGAGGGATTGCTGCTGATTTTATCAATCTTCTTTTCATATGTTTCTTTTGTTGCATCGTCGCACATATCAAGAACATAGTAGAATGTGTCGGTATAAATTCCGAGAGCGCCTGAAGTATTCTTCTTGCCCCAGATTGTGCTGCCGTCAGCACCGATACCGCTGAAGGTAAGACTGCCTTCGCCAAGCTCCCAATCCCAGAGAATTGCAGGATAAACCATATATTCTACAGAATCAATTGTGACAATAAAGCCGTCACCGCTCTTTCTGAGAAGCTTTTCTGTGTTAAGGTCTTTTTTCTTTGCAATGTCATTTTGTGTAACGGTTGCATTTTTAAGAATTGACACAGTCTGTGATGTGTTTCTCACAACTGCAGTATGGTCGTCGGTAACAGAATTTTTATCAAAGATAATAATATCCCAGTTGCCGTAAAGATTTGAAGTTTTAAGCTTTGTAACAGCCTTTTCACCTGAATACATCTGGCTCATTGCAACAGGCCATCCGTCTTCTGTGAATCTGATTTCTCTCATATCAAGTGAGGGATAAGCCTCAACAAGAGCACCTGCTGCTTCAGCATTCGCATAGCCTGTTGAAATGCTTCCGTCAGCAATAAAGTAGCCCTGAGCCTGACAAGAGAGGAACCATGAGCCGTTCTTTGTATAGATAAGGCTGGGACTGCCGATGCTTGCCTTACCGATATCTGAATAGCTTACTGCGCCTTCACTGCTCTGAATAAAGCCGTAGCCTGCCATAAGCTGATTGCCCTTGGTGTATTGATTGTTCTTTGCACTCTTTCCGAATTTCTGCATTTCATTGCCGTTATAATCGGTGTAAGGTCCTTCTATATTCTTTGAACGTGCCACACGGATTTCATAGTTTGTTGCAGCTGTGCCGTAGGTCACAAAGAGATAATAGTAGCCTGTTTTTGAATTATAGATAATATCTGCACCTGAAATCAGACTGCCGTCATTTTTGGAAAGTGAAGGAATCTTGCCGGGGGCAGCGATAACAGTACCTGCATTGAATCTCTTTTCACCGTGAAGTGTTGAAATTACATCGCCCTTCTTTGTGAACTTGCTGTCGTTTTTGAGAAGGCCGTTTTTACTGCTGAGCTCAACGAGATAGATTTCACCGCCGATTTTATCCTTGCCGTAATATCCGCCGTATGCCATAAACACACCGTTATCCGTTGTGATTACAGACGGATGAACTGCATTTGCCTCATCGTAATGAGCCTTGAAGCTTTCACGCTCACCTTCATCTGAAACTGTTGAGCCTGAATGTCTTCCGCAGGAGCTGATTACAAGACCCGCATCGTCCCAGCTTTTGTCTCTTACTGCACTTTCAAGATCGTTTGTCTTTACACAGAAAATTGCTGATTCATTTGCACCCTCTGATTTGGAAAGAGCGAAGTAAAGATAATAAGTGCCGCCGATTTTAACAATATCGGGTGAAAGCGGAGTTCTGTCTTCATCCACACCTGAATAGGTTTCATCTGAGCTGTAGCCGTGAGCTTTTGCCCACTTTTTAACGCTTGGGAAGGTTGAGAAGCTCATAACTGAGTTGCTCTGTGCCTTGTCAGATGACTGGAAATAGGTTGTTCTGCCTGTCCAGTTTACAAGGTCCTGAGACTTTATAACAACATTGTCTGAGCCGAAGCAGTAGAAATAACCGCTTTTTTCGTCATAGATAATGCTTGGATCTTCAATATCATAAGAAGCGTAAGAGCCGAAATAGGTATTGTTCGCAGGGCGCTCAACCTTCGGACGTGATACGCCTGAAATTTCCTTGTTTACGGCTTCACCTTCAGGTCTTTTGCCCTTTTTGAATGAAGCAACAACGGTAAGCTTGCCTGTTACCTTTGTTCTGTACTGAAGCATATCAACCTCTTTGGTAACATTCACACCGTTTACATAAAGACTTTTGAGGTTATAATAGGCTGAATCGTTTCTTTCGGGATTGATGTTAAGAGTAATCTCCTGTCCCGGTTCACATTCAACTCTGTATTTTTTATCTGAGCCCTTGGTAATTCCTCCGTCAACGGTTACTACACCGTGGTCAAAGCTTTCAATGAACACCATATGGGAGTCATTTCTCAGATATTTGAACCAGATTCCGAAAAGCATTGCAAAAAGCAACACTGTTGCCCCGAAGAAGGCAAAAAATTTCTTTTTCATATCTTTGGTTATTGTCCTTTCCTTAAAACACTCAGTTAACGGTAAGCGATGAAATCACATCAGAATAAACCGTAATTGCATTGTTATAGAAATTGCGCTTTACCATTTCAACCTGACTTTCATCGGCCACATATACAGTAACCTTGAGAAGCTCGGTGTCAACATCCATAACAATAAAGGTTACGTGAAAGCCATGCTCAAGCGGAGTAACCTCTACCTTACTTTCTTTCATAACACGTTCTCTTTCAAGAATTTTGAGAGCCGCATTGATGCTCTTTTCACGCACAGATTTCGGAATTGAGCGTTCAATGTTACCTGTGCTGATTTCTGCATGGCCTGTAATTGTAATAAGCTCATCACCGTCAACAAGCTCAGATATAATCTGATTTGCACTTATAAGCTCACTTATTGCACCGTTAACCTCAAAATAGTTGGCAACGCTGTATTCCTGCAGAATTTCATTTATCTGGGTTCTTGTAAGTGATTTTCTGAGAGTTTTCAAAAGGTAACACACAAGAAGCTTTATATCAGCTCTGTCTCTCAGACCGCCGGGGGCAATACCCTCGCTGAAAGTATCGTTTGCCATCCGTTTACACCTCATTCCGTAATGCTCATATTTATACAGATATAATTGTACCACAAGAACTCAAAAAGTAAAGAGTTTAAACCCAAAATTTAAGAAAATTCCTCAACTTTTTCCATTATTGACTTTAATGCACAAATTTAGTATCATTACTATGCAATAAACTAACTGAGGTTATTATTATGAAAGAAAAATATACAACCCTGCTTTTCGACGCAGACAACACTCTGCTAGACTTTGACAAGGCTGAAAATGAGGCTCTTAAAAAGGTTATGACCGACTATAAGCTTCACATAACAGAAGAAAACTGCAGAAGATATTCTGAAATCAACGACGCACTATGGAAGAAGTTTGAAAAGGGTGAAATAGAAAAAGCAGACATAAAGTCTACCCGATTCAGAGAATTTTTTAAGTTTATGAAGGTTGAGGAAGATTATGACCCTCTTGAGGTGAACAACACCTATATTTCATATCTGCGTGAAGGCGGTTATGTTATTGAGGGTGCAAATGAGCTTTGCAAGGCACTCAAAGAAAAAGGATATATGATTTATGTCATAACCAACGGAATTGCTGCAACACAGGCAAGAAGGCTCAGTCTGAGCGGTCTTCTCCCCTATATCGATGATGTGTTTGTTTCAGAAACAATCGGCTTTCAGAAGCCGAAAAAGGAATATTTCGACTATGTGCTCAGCAGCTTAAAGGAAACCGACAAAAATAAAATTCTTGTAATCGGCGATTCTCTTTCATCAGATATCAAGGGTGCAGAGAACGCAGACCTGCCTTACATATGGTATAACCACAGAAAGACGGAAATTCCCGATGCGCTCAAGGCTGAGGCGGTTATTTCCGACATAAGAGAGCTTCACGACATATTATAAAATCAGGGACTGTACAGCTCGGTACAGTCCCTTACAATTTTATTCGGCTTTAAGAAAGAATGAAATAAACCACTTCATAACTGTTGTGAAATCAAAGCTGAATGGGGGCATTTCAAAAACGCTGTCATCTACAGTAAGGTCAATTTCATCAAAGTATGTATACTGAATTGTGTCCTTTGCAAAATCCTGAGCCTTGAGAATTTTCAGCTCATCCCCTACGAAGAAGAAGCTGTTGATTACAGAGCCTCTGTCGCTGAATTCTTCAACATAGTATTTTACACCGTCAAATTCGGTTTCATAGCTTTTCACATAAACAAGAAACTCCATTGTTACATCTGAAAGTCCTTTGATTGTCTCCCACAAATCGAAATTGCCGAAGGGAAGCTCCTGAACTCTCATGTGAATAAAGGGAAAATTCGGGAAATAGCACACAAGGTCATCACCGTCAACAACTGTTCTGATTGTGAAAAAGCCGTTATTGAAGTCGTATGCCACCTTTTCACCCTTAAGGTAAACGGTATTTATCTGTGACCAGGAGTCGCCGAACTCTTTGCTTTTGCCTGTTCTGAAGGTTACGGCAACCTCTTTTGTTTCTTCAATTTTATCAATGAAGGGTTCGGTTTTGTTGTCAAGATAAGCTGAGGCAGTAATGCCAAGAAAAGAGAATGTGAGAATAAGAGATAAAATTAATGCGATTGTTTTTTTCATTTGTTATGCCCTCCGTTAATCAATAATGCGCTATACCGCAGCCTTTACAGTACTGATTGATTCTGAATATTTTCTGGAAGAAAAGAATAATCTTGAAAAGGAATTTTATTATACCGTTTTTGTGGCAGCTGCAACTGCAGTTGACTGTATTATCGCCTGATGAACCGGGATTGTCAGTACCCGGATTTAGATTGGGTTCGGGATCGTTTTTATCTTTACCGCAATCTATACATTTTCCGTTTTTGTTATAGCTGTGTAAAAGCCTTGAAATTTTCTGTGTTTCTCTGTTTCCACAGTTGGTGCAGATTCTTTCCTGCACACCCTCCTCTTCACAGGTTGCTCTTTTTACAAGAGTCCAGTCTGAGGGATATTTATGTCCCGTTTTAGGAACTGTCTCCTGCTTTGTTACAGTTATGTTACAGGTCAGGCATTTTTTACCCTGAGTAAGACCGTCTTGAGTACAAGTGGGAGCAACTGCATTTAAAATTTTGATTTCGTGGTTGTTCTTAATTACAACATCCTTATCGTAATTAAGCTTTGTTTTTCCGTCTTTATCCTTAAAATATGAACGACAGGTGCCGCAATAGTAATGCGCGTTTATACCGTCAACACCGCATGATGCAGCCTTACCCTTGTTATATGTCATGGAATGACCAAGCGGCGGAGTGGTGCTCTGGTTGGAATAATAACAGGTTTTGCAGTAATATCCTGTTGTTTTACCGGGAGTTGTACAGGTCGCCGCCGTTCCTCCTACAAACTGATTATCGTGAGGTTCATTATAAAAGTATGACATTTTACATACACCGCAAAGCTCAATATGACCTGCAGCACACTCAAGCACAACAAAAGGATCTGCATTGTTCAGCACTTCACAAGTTTTATCAACATTTATATCCGCTTTGCTGAGAGCAGTAATTTTTTTGCTTTTGCTTTGAACAAGATTGCCGCAATACACCGTAGTGCTTGCACCCGATTCAGGTGAGGGCCACAATCCGCCTACAGTCAGCGTGCTTGTTGAAGGAACCCTGATTCTTTCATAACTGCCGTTACCTTCAAACTCACTTGCACCGAATGTCACATTTTTTATATTTGAAGGGTAAAAATTCACACAGTATTTTTTTGACTGAATTTTTGTGTTTCCGCCTATGTTGAAGGTAAGATATGTATCATTATCACTGTTCGCAGAAACAACAACACCGTTACCACCGCTCATTTTATTGGTAAGAACACCGCCGTAGATACCAACCTCATAAGCCTTGTTTATGCTGAAAACCGCTGTGTCGGATTTGTCGGTTGCTACGGTATATTTATCACCCATAACATATTTTACATTAATATTATAGACTTCACAGAATTTGTGATCGGCTTTCAGAAGTGCAGCTGAGGGCTTTGTGGTGTTGAAGGTTACAACACTTTCTTTGTTTCTGTTACCGTTCAGCAGATAAAGTCTTGCGTTACCTGTTATATTGAAAAGATATTTTGTTGAGGTTGAATTGACAGTCAGCTGATATCCGTTAAAGTCAAGAGCCACCTGATCACTGCCGCTTATATCAATAGAATAGTCCTTGCTGTTGTCATCAATGTTGATATTATCAGAAAGAACGATATTCTGTCCCCAGCTGTAATTTTCCAAGGCGTTCCTAAGCTGTTCAAAGCTGGTTACTTCTACAGTTTCGTCAATACAGGACATTGTACTGTACGGTACTGCCGCTGAGGTACCCGTAGCGCAGACTGTGAGAAGAGCTGTCAGCAAAGCAAAAAGCATCATCTTTAAAATTGTTTTCTTCATTATACTGCCTCCTTCATTGATTCTTTTCAATTTAAATATAACAGATTAAAAAGACGGTGTCAATAGAATTCACGCTCAATACACACAAGCTTTTTTGTTGCACGCTCCCCTTTTGAAAAAAATTTAAAAAATACAAAAAAAAATTTTTTTAAAACCTATTGACAAGGTGGTTAATGTGTGATAATATAAAGCCACGATGATGATAACGATAATCATTATCATTAAGAAACGCAAAAAAAAGTGAAGCAAAACATACAGTTATGCAACACCGTAAGAAAGGGTGTGAACCAAAGTGTCAGCTCAGCGAAACAGCAAGCAGCGTGATGCGGTATATGCTAACCTGCTTTCAAGATTTGACCATCCGACAGCCGATGAAGTTTACTTCTCAGTAAAAAAAGATCTGCCGAATATCAGCCTTGCAACAGTTTACAGAAACCTCAAGCTGCTGGAAAGCGAAGGGTTGATACTCAGAATCACCACCGACGACAGCGACAGATATGACGGTCATACTCAGAACCACTATCACCTTATGTGTGACAGCTGCAAAAAAGTAAGCGACCTCAATATCAAAGGCGACGTTGACCTTAACGGACTTCCCGATAAGGAATTTCAGGGTGAAATCAGAAGCCACGCTCTCCTGTTCTTCGGTCTTTGCAAGAACTGTAAAACAAATCAAATCTAAAAAACAAAAAAGAAAAATTTAAATTCTTGGAGGAAACAAACATGAAAAAGTATTATTGCCCCGTATGCGGTTACGAATCAGACGACGCTATCGAAGTATGCCCCATCTGCAAAGCTAAGATGAAGATGCGTGAAGAAGGCGCAACAATGACTTGGGCTGCTGAACACATCGTTGGTGTTGGCAAGGCTGAAGGCGTACCCGAAGAAATCATCATGGGTCTTCGTGACAACTTCAACGGTGAATGCTCAGAAGTTGGTATGTATCTTGCAATGGCAAGAGTTGCTCACAGAGAAGGCTATCCCGAAATCGGTCTTTACTGGGAAAAGGCAGCTTATGAAGAAGCTGAACACGCTGCTAAGTTTGCAGAACTTCTCGGCGAAGTTGTAACAGACAGCACAAAGAAGAACCTTGAAATGAGAGTTGCAGCTGAAAACGGCGCTACTCAGGGCAAGTTTGAACTTGCTAAGATGGCTAAGGAGCTCGGTCTTGATGCTATCCATGACACAGTTCACGAAATGGCTCGTGACGAAGCAAGACACGGTAAGGCTTTCGAAGGTCTTCTTAACAGATATTTTGGTTGATTCAAAAAAATATTCCAAGAGCACGGTTTAAAGCCGTGCTCTTCTGATAAAACTATATTATATAAATCGGAGGTTTTTATTATGAAGTTTTTTGTTTGTGAACATTGCGGAAATTTAGTAGGTGTTATCCATGATGCAGGCGTACCTATGATGTGCTGCGGTCAGAAAATGACTCAGCTTATCCCCGGCACAGTTGAGGCAAGTGTTGAAAAGCACCTTCCCGTTGTAACAGTTGACGGTGACAAGGTAAAGGTTGAAATCGGTTCAGTTGCTCACCCTATGGCTGAAGAGCACAGTATTCTCTGGGTATATCTTCAGACAGACAAGGGCGGTCAGAGAAAGAACCTCGCAGTTGGCGAAGCACCTGTAGCTGAATTCTCACTTCTTAACGAAAAGCCTGTAGCGGTTTATGCATACTGCAATCTTCACGGTCTTTGGAAGACTGAAGTTTAATAAGGAGGAAACACTATGGCAAAATACATTTGTCCCTGCGGATATATTTACGACCCTGAGCTTGGCGATCCCGACAACGGTGTAGCTCCCGGCACAGCCTGGGAGGACGTTCCCGAAGATTGGGTTTGTCCTACCTGCGGTCTCGGTAAGGATGTATTCGAGGAAGAATAATTAAGGATAAAAGCTAAGGAACGGCACGAGCCGTTCCTTTTTTGTGTTTATATAATTCCGAGAGGAATGAGTACTGCAAGAAGAATTGCTACAACGCCCCAAAGGATTGAGCAGAATTTAATCTGTGTTTTTCTAGGTTTGTCATAAATGAGAACAGCTGCGAGGAAGAAGGGAATATATGTGGTGATGAATACCGGAAGAGCGCCCCACCACTTGTAAACCCATATAAATGCAGGTGTGGATGCGAGGAAAATTTCAAACACCGAGAAGAAGAACGCCCAACCGATTGCAAAGGCAATTCTGTTGTTGATTCCAAGAATCTTCTTGTTCTTGTCTTCAGGCATAAGGTCACACAGGAAGCCTGCAGTTGAGAACATAAGCGAGAGCTCCCAGCTTACACCGATAAGCAGGATAAAGCTTGTGCTTTCAGGACTTACTGTCCACAGTGCATAGCCTGTGAAATGAGCGATTACGGCGTTTGCAATTTCATATAACCAATGCACACCGTAAAGAGCAAGAGCGGCAGCAACACCGTTCCAGTTTTTCTTTTTGATCTGGGGTACATATACACCTGCAACAACCAAAGCAAAAAGAGTGATGAATGTCCAGTTGAAGTTGTCTGTACTTCTGACAGCGGCAGCAGCAGCCTCAGCAGCTTGCATTGCAGCAGCAGAAAAATCGCCGAATAACATAATAATTTCTCCTTTGTTTTTAAATTTTCTCCGGTAATTTTATTCTATCAGTAAAAATTTTCCGTGTCAACATTAAAAGCAAATCTTCATAGAAAAAGCTCACCTCATGAATGATGAAGTGAGCTATAATTTTTACAGTACGATATCAGCAACGATGGGATAATGGTCTGAGGGGTAAATGCCCTTAACTGTGTCACGGATGATTTTATAGGTGTCAACAGTAAGCTTTTTATCGGTGAAAATGAAGTCGATTGCAGTTGAATCGTAATCATCGTAATCACCGTATTTGGTGAAGGTTCTGCCTTTGTCTGAGTTCTTTGCAACAACTCTTGCATCGTTGAAGCTTTCGCAGGCAGTTGCATAAACAAGACTGTCCTCATAGGCATTGAAGTCACCTGTCATAATTACGGGAGCTTCACCTGTAACCTTGTTTACACATTCAATAAGAACTCTCATCTGCTCTTTTCTTGTGCTGTCAAGAACATGGTCAAGGTGGGTATTGATATGGGTGTATCTCTCCCCTGTCTCCTTGTTTTCAAGAAGCGCCCATGACGCAATTCGTGTGCAAGCACTGTCGAAGCTCTTTGTGTAAGGCACATCAGGTGTTTCACTGAGCCAGAATGTACCGCTGTCAATAAGGTTATATTTATCCTTAAGGTAGTAAATTGAGCTGTATTCGGTAAAGGGGCCGAAACGGTCACGTGATCTGCCGACTGAGGCGTATTTGTCACCGAGATTATATGCAAAAATGCGTTTCCATCTTGGTGTACATTCCTGAACACCGAAGGAGTCCGGAGCATACTCTTCAAGAACTGCAAGACCTACCTTTGAACGGTTTGTAATTGTCTGCTCACCGTCATTTGCACATCTTACATTGTATGACATTACACGGATTGCGTTTTCACTTTTTTCCGGTGCTTCAATTTTGATTTCACCGAAGTTAACAGCACCGATTCGTGTGTAGATTCCGTAAGCTGCACAGCCAAGCAGAGCTATACATAATATTATTCCGATAATAATTTTAAGCATTTTCATTTGTTTTCTCCTTTGTCATTTTCTTAACCACGATGCTCATAATCACCACAAATACAGGAATTGGTATGATATATAAAAGACTGTACGGGTTTGAGAGATCGCCTTTGTTTGCAAGCAGGGTAAAAAGAATATTGAAGGGCAGCATACCGATATTCGAAGCAATGAAATATTTCATAAAGTTTATATTCATTGCACCGTAAACCACATTCATCAGGTCTGAGGGAATTACGCCTGAAGCCTTCACGACATAAACAACCATAAACTCGTTTTTCCCTGCGAAATCGTCCAGCTTTTTGATTTTCGGAAACTTTTCCTTAAGAGTATCAAGCATATCCTTACCTGTAAATCTGCCGAGATAATAAGGCAGAATCACGCTGAGGGCAACACCGATAAAATTAATAAGAATCGCTACCCACAGATTATCAATAAGCAGTCCCGACACTGCAAAAATAACTGCAGGCGGAAAAACAAGTGCAAATGATTTGATAACCGTAAATGCGATAATAATCAGCCCTACGGTAAAAGTGCCGCCTTTTATGTAGGTTGCAAACTCAGCTGCATTGTCAATATTGATGTTGAACTTTTTCATCAGCACAAGCATTGTCACAACCATTGAAAGCATAAAGAGCGCTGAAAATATCTGCAAAACCTTAATGAGCTTTTCGTTTTTCTTTGTCGTTTTCTCCATAAATCAACCTCCTTTTCTTTTAATATTCTAATATAGATTACAGAAAAAAGCAATATAAAATAAATTAAAAGTGCTGATACATTTCTGCATCAGCACCGTAATTATTAATTTTTACATCAGCCAGCCGAAAAGCTTTTCAAAAAGATCTCTGAACCACTGTGCAATTTTCTCAAAAATGCTTAATGTATCTTCCCCGCTGGGAAGCTCAACGGCTCTTACGCTGACTGTTTTGTCGGCATTGACTTCAAGCTCAAGACGGTTGTTTTCTTCTGACTCAATTTCTTTTCCGTTAACTGAGAAAATATATGAAATTGCGTTACCGTAAGCCTTTACGATAATTGTTGTTCCCTTGAGATATTCAAAAGTACCGCCGTATACAGGTCTGTATGTGTCACCGCCGTTATATGAAACATGGAAATATTCAATTGAATCAGGCTTCTCGAAGGTAACCTTGAAGCAGTCGTCTGATGAAGGCTTATCTACAACTACAGTAAGCACTGCAGAGTTAAGCTTCGGTCCGTCTTCATCAACAGTTTTGTTTGTTACAGTAATTTCCGCTGTACCCTCACCTACTGCAGTGATAACACCGCCTTTTACAGTTGCAATATCGTTTCTGTCTGATGTCCACTTGATTTCACTGTTTTCAGGTCTTGGGAAAACGGTTGCAGTTACTGTAGCAGTCTGGCCGATGAGCATTTTGAGTGAAGTTGTGCTGAGCATTACCTCATAGTTTTCAGGCTTATCAAACACAAGGGTTGCACCCTTTGCATCGTCAAAGAATCTTTCCCAGAGTACGGAATCTGTGCCGATGTTAAGGTTATCGTGGAATTTAAGCTCTGCTGTGTTTACGCCGTAATAAACATTGTTCTGTGCAGGTTTACTGTCACCGTGATAGCCCACGTCATAAATATAAACCTCAGAAAGACCTTCACAGCCTTCAAAAAGCTCACTCATATCTGTAAGCTGCTCACCGAAATACCAGTTATCGATTCTTACAGTCTTAAGTGATGAACAGTTCTTCATCATTCTGCGAAGAGTAACAGCACTGTTAATTTCAAGAGCACTGAGATCAAGCGCTTCAATTGAGCTGCAGCCTTCGAACATTTCACTGAAGCTCTGAACATCTGCTGTGTCAAAGGCTGAAATATCAATAGTCTTAAGAGCTACGCAACCGTCAAACAGTTTTTCCATATTGTAAACGTCTGAAGTGTCAACATCTGCACCGAAATCAATTGATAAAGCTGCAGAGAAGCCTTCGAACATTGCACCCATATCCTGAGGAAGCTTAATCTTTCCGTCAGCACCGATAACGAGCTTAGCTGATGAAACAACAGTAACAACATTGCCGTTTCCGTCATCAGTTTCAGTTGCATCAACATCTGTAAGCCATGCTTTTACAGAGCCGTCATTTGCAGCAGAAACATCCCATACATAGCCTTCTGCAGGAGCTTCTGCAAGAGTGTTTACAAATTTAACGTCAGTAATCACAGGCTTGAATTTGTTGTATGCCTCTGCGGAGCCTACATACTTCATCTGTGAAGCTGCCTCGCCCTCAGCAAAAGCTGTGGGAAGCGCTACAGTGAACACTGTAAACACCATAATCAATGATAAAAATAAAGATAATGCTTTTTTCATTTTATTCATCCTTTCTCTATATAAGCAGAGAATTCCATTATTTATATAACTTTACCATATTTTTTTTAATTTATCAATAGCTAAAAAGAAAATAAAACCGCTGACTTTTTAAAATCAGCGGTCAATAAATTATTCAGTTAAAGGATTCGGGTCGTTTTCAGCGGTGATAAGCTCACCTTTTTCATTCCATGATGCCTCTTCGGCCCAGTAATATTTGTTACCCTCTTTGTCTATGTAGAAGCCTAGGTAGTATTTGTAATCAGCTATACCAAGAATTTCATCCATAAATAAATCAATCATATCGGTAAAGCTTTCAGAAGCTTCTTCATCAGAATCCTCTTCGGCATAAGGTGCGTCAAGGTTATCGTTATAGAAAAGCATCGCTTCTTCATCATAGAAGAAATAGCCGTCTTCGTCAACATAACAGTTGATTGAGTCGAACCTGTCTCCGTCTTCACCTATATAATATGAAGCGTATGTACCGTTTTCTTCGATTTCATCAATGAGCTCGTAGGTGTAAGCTTCACCTTTCTTGCCATAAATCAGAACATCCGTACCCTTTTCATAGGAATTGCCTTCTTTGTCATAATAGACCTTTTCACCGTTTTCGTTAACGCATGCAATTCGGTAGCTGTCACTCATAATATCATCAAGACTGCCGACAGACTGGAAGATATACATACAGGTCATAACTGCAACCGCAACCGTAAGGATTGAAGCGGCACCGTAAATCACACCGAAAGCCCAACCGAAGATTTTTGCAGTTCTGTTTTCTTTTTCCTTTTCTTCCGCTTTGTTTTCGGGAAGCTCAATAAGACATCTTCCGCAGACCTGATAAACCTCAGGATATTTGTCACCGCAGACAGGACACACCTTCATCTTGGGACCGGGAAATTTCTTTCTTTTTGAAAGGAACACGAAAACCGTTATAAGCGGGAAAAAGAATGCTGCAATATACCAGCCGATTGAAAGCTTATAGTTGCGGTACTTTGCCGAAAAGTGCATAAACAGAATAAGCAGTGCGGTACAGATAAGCTGAATTGCATTGCTTACCATCATACCCGCATCGGAAAGCAATAAGTTAAGAATGTCTTTCATTTTGTTTTCTCCTTTATTTTACAAAATCTGTAATTTTATTTTAATACATTCAAAACTTAAAGTAAATAGATTATGCAAAATTTCACCTCAATTTCACTGTAAATATAAGGCAAAAAAAGTTGCCGCCCACAGGACAGCAACTCGATTTATTTTTATGCGTTTGCAAGTGCCTTGATAGCGTCAACCTTGTCTGTCTTTTCCCACTGAACATCAAGGTCTTCTCTGCCGATGTGACCGTAAGCAGCAAGCTGACGGTAGATGGGGGCACGGAGCTTAAGAGTGTCGATAATTGCAGCAGGACGAAGGTCGAACACCTTGTTTACGATTTCTGCAATCTTTTCGTCGCTGAGCTTACCTGTACCGAAGGTGTCAACCATTACTGAAACGGGACGAGCTACACCGATTGCATATGCAAGCTGAACCTCACACTTTGTAGCAAGACCTGCAGCAACAACGTTCTTTGCAACGTATCTTGCAGCATACGCAGCACTGCGGTCAACCTTTGTGGGGTCTTTACCTGAGAAAGCACCGCCGCCGTGACGAGCATAACCGCCGTAGGTGTCAACAATAATCTTTCTGCCTGTAAGGCCGCTGTCACCCTGAGGACCGCCTGTTACAAAACGGCCTGTGGGGTTAACATAAATCTTTGTTTCAGCTGTCATAAGCTCAGCAGGGATAATGGGAAGAATTACATGTTTTTCAACGTCTGCACGAATCTTGTCGAGCTCAACATCTGCGCTATGCTGAGAAGAAACAACAACTGCAGTTACTGCTGAGGGCTTACCGTCAACATATTCAACTGTTACCTGGCTCTTACCATCTGCACGGAGATAAGGAAGTGTGCCGTCTTTTCTCACCTTTGTGAGCTGCTTTGTAAGCTTGTGAGCAAGTGAAATGGGAAGAGGCATAAGCTCCTTTGTTTCGTCACAGGCATAACCGAACATCATACCCTGATCGCCTGCACCGTGGAGGTTATAAGCATCCTCGTCACCTGTTTTGAGCTCCATTGACTTGTCAACGCCCATAGCGATGTCAGCTGACTGTTCATCAAGAGCAACAAGAACACCGCAGGTGTTAGCGTCAAAGCCTTTGTCGCTGTGGTCATATCCGATGTCATTGATTACGCTTCTTACAATTTTTGCAACATCAGGCTTATGAGCTGAAGTGATTTCGCCCATTACAAGCACCTGACCTGTTGTGATTGCGGTTTCGCAAGCTACTCTTGCCATAGGGTCATGAGCATAGATATCGTCGAGGACTGCGTCAGAAATCTGATCACAGATTTTGTCGGGATGGCCTTCGGTTACTGATTCTGATGTGAAAAGAAATTTTGCCATTTTAGTATCCTTCTTTCTTTATAATAAATAATAAATTTGAATTTTTGACTAATAAAAATACGGTCACTGCACAGAGCGACCGTAGATAAAAGCCTTATCTTCCGGTCTTTACCGCAGGATTTAGCACCTTGCAAAATGCAGGTTGCCGAGCTTCAATGGGCCTGTTCCCTCAGCTGCTCTTAATAAGGAAGTATTCATTTTTGCTGTAATATTATATCAGTTGTTGTGAGTGTTGTCAAGGGGTTTTATAAAAAGAAAATACTGGTTTAAGTAATACACGCAATGTTATATTCAAAAATATATTCTCTCCAATTCAGGCGGTATATCAGAAATATTTCTTTCCACAACTTTCACTTTAACATCGCTGTCAGAAAAAATATTTTCATTCAACCATTTAATAAATGCATCTATATCATAAGAAACGCCATATTTTCTCCCATCTTTATAAATCCAATATTCATGATCAATTGTTTTGTCGTAAAGCCATTTGTCAAAAAGATTTTGCAACTTTTTCGGTTTATATAAAGATGAGTCAGGAATATAAACCAAATCGGAATCGTAAGTAAAACTAACTACTACTAACATAATCAGCATTCCTCCTGAAATATGAAGTGTCTCCTATCAATACACAAACTTTTTAAGTCTCTCCACAAGCACCTTGATAATGGGAAATGCCACAACCGAAAGCATCACGCCCTTGATTGCGTTGAGAGTTGCTGATGAGCCGATTGCTGCCCAGAGAGTTGCACCGTCAAGCTCAATTCCGAGAAAGTGCTTGAAGAAAAGCGGTGTAACAAGATAGTTTGCGACAAAGCCGATAATTACAATTGCGGCAACACCGAGAAGTGAGGAGAAAAGGATATATTTATTCTCTTTCGCTTTTGTATACTCCCCTTTCTTTTCGCTCTTCTTTTTAAGGCTTCTGAAAAGAATTGAGAAAGGCACAACATAGGCACAGCCGACAATGAAGTTCATAAGGTTACCGGAGCCCATCTGTGTACCGATACCTTTGAAGATAAGCTCGATTACATTTTTGAGAAACTCAATTATTACTGCCGCACCGGGGCCGTAAACAATGCCTGCAAAAAGCGCAGGAATGTCGCTGAGGTCCATCTTAAGATGTCCGAGAGCTGCAAAAAGCGGAAACTCAAGAAGGAACAGCACAAAGCTGATTGCTGTGAGCATTGCAATTGTAACAATCTGAACGAGACTTTTTTTCTGATTTTTCTTCATAATAATCACCCTTAAAAAATAATGCCCACAGTAAAAATACCGTGGGCAAAAAATACAAATTAATATGTATCTCTTCTTTCATCCGGACTGTACCGTCGGCTTCGGAATTGCACCGAATCTGCGCTGACTATTGTCAGGCTCGTGGGCTTT
>JAZRJR010000079.1:0-3988 GCA_045645885.1 Acutalibacteraceae bacterium
ACAGCGTTCTTCTATGGTAAGATGTGTGTAACTCATATAAATCCTCCTTGATTTTTGTTTTGTGGTAATTACATTATATCATGGATTTATATGGGTTGCTTTATTTTATTAAACTGTTGCACTTGATAGTATAATTCATCGTAACGTCAAGAAAATGCTTCGGGGAAGCATTTTTAGTTGCGAAGTCCGCAGCGGCTATGCCGCAAGGAGTGAGGACGCGAAGCGGCATCGTCCCTTACAGCGCGCCAAAAAAGAGAAGCTTCACAGAAGCTTCTCTTTTTTTATCCATTGCGAAAGCAATGGTATATCATCGCCCTAAGGCGTATATCATCACACGAAGTGTGTATATCATCAGCCGCAGGCTGCATAACTGCTTTCGCAATGATGATATACCGCAACAAGTTGCGGATGATATACAATTCCTGCGGAATTGATGATATGCAAGGCGTTGCCTTGATTTTCTGCTGATTTTATTGTAAAATGCATATTGAACTGAGCCGCAATGAGCGGCTTTTATTTTTTGCATTTTATTATTCTTTTCTGAATTTTCAGAGCCTGAATACACAGCATATGTTGAAATGACTGTTTCAGGTAAATGAAAGGGCTTTCTTTACTATTTTTTACTCTTAATTTTTTGTTATAAATCAACATAACTGTTGACATAGCGCCGAATTTTTGATAGACTATTACCAACAGCATTTAATTACATAAAGTGAGTCGTGGCTCACTTTTCCAAAGGAGGATTTTTTATGACAGATGCTAAAACCTTGGCATATATCAATATGTATGCCATCCTGGGCACAATTGAAAATCTTTGTGAATTAGACGAGGAAGCAAGCAAGCTCGCTAATCCCAAAAAGCCCGTTTCAATCGGCCTTGCAGTAACTGACGGTCCCAGCGCTACTCTCACCTTCAAGAACGGAAGATGCAGAATGGAACAGGGTATCGAAAACTGTGATGTTCTTCTTCCCTTCGGTTCATGCGAAAAGTTTAACGGCATGATCGACGGCACAGTTACTCCCATCCCCTCAAAGGGCTATTCAAAGATCATGTTCCTTCTCAAGAACTTCCTTCCCCTCACAGATATTCTCACAAAGTATCTCAGAGCTTCAGAAGAAGACCTGAAGGATGAAAAGTTCTTTGAAATCAGCACAAAGCTTATGTTCTATGTAATCACTGTTGCTCTTTCACAGATCGGCAACAACGATCCCATCGGTACATTCAGCGCAAGCCAGATTCCCGACGGTATCATCGAAGTTTCAATCAAGGACTGCGTTTCAGCAGGTATCAGAGTAAAAGATCACCACATGGTTACAATCAAGGAAAAGCCCGAACGCTTCCACTCAAAGATGGAATTCAACGGCATCCGTCTTGCTCGTGACCTCTTCGACGGCAACGTTAACGCTGTTGCATGTATCGGTGAAGGTAAGATCGGTATGTTCGGTCTTGTAAATATGATCGACAACGTAAACAGAATACTCGACAGAGTAGCTATCTATCTTGCATAAGGAGGTTTAATCATGAGTTTTCCCGTTTACAATTATGAAAAAAGCACAGGGCTCTTCCAGAGAGCTACAAAGGTTATTCCCTCCGGTATCTACGGACACCTCGGCCCTGCAGAAGGTCAGTTTATTCCCGTAAGCAAGTGGCCCATGTTTGCTGAAAAGGCAAAGGGTACATATATCTGGGACGTTGACGGCAACAAGTTCATCGACTATATGTGCGCATACGGTCCCAACGTTCTCGGTTACTGCGATCCCGACGTTGACGCTGCAGCAGCAAAGCAGACAGCTCTCGGTAACTGTACAACTCAGCCCGGCAAGGTAATGGTTGAATGTGCTGAGCTTCTCGTTGACACAGTTAATACTGCTGACTGGGCTTTCTTTGCAAAGAACGGTAACGACGCAACTCAGGGCGCTATCATGTGCGCAAGAGCATATACACACAGAAAGAAGATCATCATGTTCTCAGGCTACTACCACGGTGTTTCACCCTGGTGTATGAAGAAGGACTATCCCGGTGTTCTTGAAGAAGACGTTGCTAACAACATCATCCTTCCCTGGAACGATATTCCTCTTCTTGAAAAGACAATTGAAGAGAACAAGAATGAAATCGCTTGTATCATTGCTCAGCCCTATGACCACGGTAACTTCCACGACAATGCTTTCCCCGAAGAAGGCTTCTGGCAGAAGGTAAGAAAGATCTGTACAGCTAACGACATCGTTCTTATTATCGACGACGTTCGTGCAGGCTTCCGTCTTGACCTTGCAGGTTCAGACCATTACTTCGGCTTCGAAGCAGACCTTATCTGCTTCTGTAAGGCACTTGCTAACGGCTACAATATGTCAGCTGTCTGCGGTAAGGAATTCCTTAAGAGCGCAATGAGCTCACTTTCATATACAGGCTCATACTGGCTTTCAGCTGTTCCTTTTGCAGCTTGTATTGCAAACATTAACAAGATGAAGGCTATTGATGCTCCCGCACTCTTCAAGGCTAAGGGTGAAAAGCTCACATCAGGTCTTGTAAAGGCTGCTGCTGAGCACGGCTTTGACCTTCGTGCAACAGGTGCTCCTGCACTCTTCTATCTCAGAATCGCTAATGATGACAATATGGTTCTTCATCAGGAATGGGTTGCTGAAATGGTTTCAAGAGGTATCTTCCTTACTTCTCACCACAACCACTTCATCAATGCAGCTCTTTCAGACAAGGATATCAAGCACACAATCGAGGTTGCTGAAGAAGCATTCGGTATCGTTGCTAAGAATCATCCCGAACTTTTCAGATAAAACACTTTGCGGTAAGGTAACGGGTGCCGTTACCTTACGCTTAGCTTATAAAAATTAATCAATTATTGATTGGAGGAAAACATTATGCCACTTTCAAAATCAGAATGGCTTGCCCTTGAAAAAAAGGCTCTCGAACTTCGTAAGCTTACAGTTCAGACAACTGTTTGGGCAGGCAGCGGACACTTCGGCGGCGGTATGAGCGTTATGGACCTTCTTACCGTTCTTTATCACAAGTATCTTAACATCAAGGTTGAAGAACCCCAGTGGGAAGACAGAGACCGCTTCATCCTTTCAAAGGGTCATGCAGCTATTGCTTATGCTCCCGTTCTTTGCGACAAGGGCTTCAACGATGTTGAAATGCTTAAGTCATTCAACCTTTCAGGTTCAAAGATGGGTATGCACCTTGACTCAAACAAGGTTGTAGGTGTTGACGCATCAACAGGTTCACTCGGTCACGGTCCCTCAATTGCAGCAGGTACAGCTCTTGCAGCAAGACTTATGGGCAAGGACTTCCTTACATACGTTGTTACAGGTGACGGCGAGCTTGGCGAAGGCTCATGCTGGGAAGGCTTTATGACAATCAATCATTATAACCTTTCAAACTGTATCGTATTCATCGACAGAAACCACAACATGATTGACGGTAACACAGAAGACGTTATGAAGCTTGAACCCCTTGCTGACAAGATGACAGCTTTCGGCTTCAACACAATCGTTGTTGACGGTAACAATATCGGTGAGCTCTGCAATGCTATTGACGTAGCTATTGAAAGATCAAAGGAACCCTGTGCACCCACATGTATTCTTATGGATACAAAGAAGGGCGCAGGCATCAAGTCAATTGAAGGCGACTACACATGGCACTACGGTGCTATCGACGATGCTATGTTCGAAAAGTTCAACAAAGAACTTGATGAAGACTACAAGGCTCGTTGCGCTCGTGCAGAAAAGGAGGGCAAATAATTATGGCAGGCGGATTTGTTTACACAGCAGTTGACCAGACTTCACTTTCCACAGCTGAAATTTACGGTAAGGCTCTTGCTGACATTATTTTAAAGGACCCCAAGGTTGTTGCTATCACAGCTGACCTTGCAAAATCAACAAAGCTCGGTGACGTTCTTAAGGTTTGCCCCGAAAGAGTTATCAACGTTGGTATCGCAGAACAGGATATGTTCGGTGTTGCTGCAGGTATGGCAAGAGCA
>JAZRJR010000080.1:0-3498 GCA_045645885.1 Acutalibacteraceae bacterium
AGACGTCTTCGCATCTGTGAGCAAGACAGCCACTGCAGGAGTCGGTTACCTCGTATCCTGCTGCGGGACATTCGTCACAAGCGATGTCGATAACCTCAATAACGTTGGGATTTTCCTTATCTCCGCCCATGGCAAGCTTAACACGCTCACCCAAAATTGCACGTTCCTTATAAACGCAGCAACGCATTGTCGAGGTTTTGCCGGGTACAATTTTCTGCGGAATATCAATAAGATTCTGAAGAAGTGTGTCATTCCAAGCCTCGTGAGCTACCTGACGCAAAACCTTATATTTAAGATACTGTACTTTAGTGTCAAATTTTCTCATTATACACACTCCTTAGAAATAACTTACTTTTATCCTTTTTCCCATTTTTCTGAGAGACTTTGAAAGCTCCTCAACAAGATTCATTTTAATGTTGAAATTTATGGGTAGATCAGGATTCTGATGAGCAGGATTTATGGCTCTGCCGACATAGAAATTGATATCTGTTGCGTCTTCAAACAGCAGACGGCAGATAAGCGAAGCACCGTCTCTCTTGAAGCTCCAATGCTCATAATGTCTGTTTTCACCGAGGTAATCCGCAGCATATTCTACGACTTTATTTACCGTTATAACGCCCTCGGTTACAAGGTCAACACCCTCAAGCTCCGCTGTTGGAGGAACATCGCTCTGTTCAAAGCTGAGTGTTGCCTTAAGGGGCTTGCCGAGAAATTTTGCGGCAATTGATGAAGTGGTACCGCCGCAGATAATGTGCTTTCCTTCCTTGGAGAAGAAAAGAGACATCATTCTGTCGGCATCATCACGGTTGGAGGGAGGTCCGAAAAGCATATTCATCGGAACTCTTTTCCTGATTCGCACAACACAGGCGGTTGCATCATCTCCGGGCTTGTGACCGTAAAGCTTATCACATTCGTCAACAAGCATAGTTGAAAGAGTTTTTGCCGTATAGCCTGCAGGCACAAGAGTTTCAACAAAATCGACAATATCTTCCCTTTTCCAACCGAAATTATAAGAAATTCCTATACCGGCATGGGGACAGCCATCACTCATTGCAACAAAAATATCATTTTCTTGCAGCTGAATGACGGATTTGAAAATTTTCTTTCCGCCGATATTCATTTCTGTTTTCGGATAATCCCAGTTTTTTTCATCACGGATAACAATTGCATGGGGATTATCATATTGAATAAGCTCAGCAGTCTGATTATTTTTCAGGTGAATAATTGTGAAGGTTGAATATGCAACACCTCTTACCGAGCAGACAGGCAATGTTGCTGCAATGGTTTCAACACATTCTTCAAGCGATAAGCCTTCGGCAAGCATTGTTGAAATAATCTTTGACGTAAGCGTAGAAAGGATGCTTGCTTTTACACCGCTGCCGAGACCGTCAGAAAGAACTATAACCGTAGAATCATCACCGGGCTCCACGATATCAACATGGTCACCGCAAAGCTCTTCGCCGTAATGATTTATACTTTTATATCCGATATCAGCACATAAATCATTCATTGGTTATTGACTCCTTCAGCTTTGCAAGAGCAATTTTTGTTTCTGCTGCTGTTTCACCCAGAAGTGATGCAATTTCCTGAACGATACGCATCTGCTTTTCAACAACCTTATCAGCAACCTCTACAGTCTGCTTACTGATGCTTTCCTTCTTTTCTCTTTCGTGCTGTTCATCGGTCACATCTCTGAGAATTCCTACAAGCAGTCTTGAATCACGGTCATACACAATTGTCTGCTCTATATAACGCTTGTATTCAGCAAAATAAACCCGTTCATTGTAAATGCCTGCACCTGTATCACGGACCTTCATAAACGGTGTGGGATCAAGAATTCTGATAACCTGAGTTCCGAGCACGTCGGAGGCATAGCGGATATTCATAATTTCTCTTGCTGACTTGTTTATCTGCTGAACCTCAAGCTGATCGTTAAGAACAATAAGACCGTTGGGTGAGCTGTTAACAATTGTATCTGAAAAGCTTTCTGCTTTATCCTTGAGGAAGGGCAGACACATTGAAATTTCTGCTTTTCCGTGAATTATTGCGGCTGCCTTGTCACGGCAGGTATTATAACCGCAGGAACCGCAGTTAAGCTCCTGCTCGGGCTTGAATTTACCCATCTGACGAAGAACTGTATTGATTTCGTATTCAGAGGGCTGAGGCAAACGCTGCTCAATAAATTCAAAATGCTTTTTGAGCTCTGCAGCCTTCGGAGAAGAAACCTCAAAATCCTTTTCACCTGCATAATTTGCAATTGTGATATAATCCTTTACCGAAGCAGAACGGTGATATTTTTCCATTACAGGACCGCCCATACAGCTGCCCACACAAGCGGACATTTCAATAAAGCATTTATGAATTTTACCGCTTTCAATATCTTTAAGTGCGGCAATACAGTTTTCAACACCGTCAAGAGCAAGATATGTAAAGCCGGTGTTTTCCTGTGCCATTGTTTTAAGAACACCGCCCGTTGTGGGGAAAAATCTTGCACGGGAACAAATATCCTTATCCATTTCAGGCTCAATTTCAATATTTTCAGTCTTTAACCATTCGGTTAATTCTTCAAATGTAAGCACAGCATCAACAATTCCCTCGTAATGCTCTGCTTCGTCCTTTTTTGCAACGCAGGGACCGATAAAAACCGTCTTTGCATTATTATAACGGCTCTTGATATCTTTACAGTGAGCCTGCATGGGAGAAACAATGTCTGCAAGATATTCGAGAGCAAAAGGATAATGCTTCTGAATAAGAAGGTTAATTGAGTGACAGCAGGAAGAAATGATAATATCTCTTTCTTCTTCGGCAATCATTCTTTCATATTCGTTTTTAACGATTGTTGCACCGATTGCAGTTTCTTCAACATCATAGAAGCCAAGCTTTTTAAGGGCTTTTCTCATTGAATTGATTCCTGCACCGTCATAGTTTGCAATAAAAGACGGAGCAAGCGAGACAATCACGGGCTCACCCGACTGAAGAAGCACCTTAACCTTCTCTGTTTCGTCAACGATCTCCTTCGCATTCTGCGGACATACAACAAAGCACTGACCGCAGAGAATACACTCATTACCGATGATGTGCGCCTGGTTGCCTGAAAAACGGATCGCCTTTACAGGACAATGGCGGATGCATTTATAGCAGTTTTTGCAGTTTGATTTTTTAAGTGTCAGACAATTAGGCATTATCCGTTACTTCCCTTCGTTTAATTTCTGAAGTACGTTTTCCTCAAAAAACTCTTTGAAGCTTTCCTTAGTTACGCCGGTGTAAATATCATCATCGACCTGCAGGGTTACACCAATGCGATTGCACTTGCCGATACAGAAACTGCCGGCAAGCGCAACCTCGTCTTCAAGATGATAATCACTGACGGCCTTCTGCAGACGCTCCACGAGTTCGGGTGAACCCTTTAAGTGGCAGGAGCTGCCTACACAAACCTGAATCAGCATATTATACCTTTTCGTTTACGTTCTTATTAAAGAAATCTTCTACTGTTTCGGG
>JAZRJR010000081.1:0-27706 GCA_045645885.1 Acutalibacteraceae bacterium
ATTCATTGTTTTGGCATATTCGTTCTGATAAACAGTCCAGCCTACAATAATTTCTTTGATTTTATCACCGTTGAGGTCTGCAAATTCAACCTGCTGAACATCACTGTATTCAGTTTCTACATCTGCAATTGATACCCATGTACCATCAGTTTTTCTGTCAAGCACATTCATTCTTACAATGTCGGTTTCACCGTCTTTTGAATAAAAGACAATAACTTCATTGTCGTTGTCGCCGTTAAGGTCAAAAAAGTTATAAGCAGAACGGCGAACACCTTTCAGCGGAGTAACAAGCCTATATTGCTTGCCTGCAAAATTTTCAAAGGCAATTTGTATTTCTCTGTTTTCACCTTCAACCATCGGAGGCTTCATAAGTGACTCTAAATTCTGAAATTCAAAGCCTGTAGCCATAATTATCAGTATAAGGGATATTATAAGTGTTACTGTTATAAGAAAATATTTTTTCATACTTTTCCCCTCCTTAAACTGATTTTTAAAGCAAATTTTATGAAATGAATTTTATAAGTGTATCGACGTCAAGCTGAGCATAGTCTTTTATAAAGCTACTAAAAGCTTCTGCAATTTTTTTGCAACCGCCTTTAACGTCACTTTCTATATTGAGCGGCATTATCGGATCGTGAACGCTGAGTCTTAAAAGGAGCCAACCTTTATATCCTTCTCTATCAAAGAATATACGAACACCCTCACGGTTGTCGTCAGCAATTCGCCATTCTGAGTTGTTTTCGGCATAAGCAATAAGATCGGAAATAACTTTTTTGCCGTATGATTTGAAATCATCAGTTTTAATTTTAAAGCGAAGCTCAGTTGCTTCAGCGGGATCTCTGAGTTCGCTGATAAGAGAATCGAGTTTTTTACCGTCTTTGCCTATCTGCGCCATCTTAATAACAATTTTTGTTACAAGATATGCACCGTCATCAAGGTAATAATTTTCTCTGAAGGCTGCATGGCCTGATGTTTCAATTGCGAGCGGACAGTTAACACCTTCATTCTGAAGCTTAATCTGTTCGTTGATTACATTTCTGTAGCCACGCTTGAAACGGTAGTGGACACCACCGAGATTATTATTGATGAAATCGGTCAGACCTGTTGATGTTACGCTGTCTGTGACTATTGTTCCACCCTTGTTTTCTTCAAGTGCAAGAAGTGCAGCAAGAGCAACAAGGCGGTTTCGGTTGATTTCATTACCGTTTTCATCAACACAACCTGCTCTGTCCACGTCGGTGTCAAAAATTATACCTAAATCTGATTTGCTGTCGGTTACGGCACGGCAAATTGAAGCCATCGCCTCTTTGTTTTCAGGGTTTGGTATATGATTCGGGAAGTAACCGTCTTTTTCAAGAAACTGACTTGCACTTACATCTGCGCCCAAAGGTGCAAGAACATCGGTTGCGTAGAATCCACCGACACCGTTACCTGCATCAACTGTAATTTTGTAACCTTTGAGGGGCTTATCATAATCAGAAGCATTAACACCGTCACAAATCATTTTACGAAGTCTTTCGGAATAAATTGACATAAAATCAATTAGTGTTATGTCTGCAATTTTTTCGGTTTTATCATAAGACTGAGCTGCGTAATTTATAATTGCGGAGATATCTTCGGGATTTAGCCCACCATCTGCAGTAAAGAATTTAAGTCCGTTTCTGTTGAAGGGATGGTGGCTTGCAGTAATCTGAACAGAAGCCTTTGCGTCAAGGTCAACTGTTGTCATAAACATTGCAGGTGTTGAAGCGTATGAGCAGTCGTAAACCTTGTATCCGAAGTCGCCTAAAGCTTTGATAACCTGATTTTTGATGCGTTCTGCCGAAATTCTTGAATCATGGCCTACTGCAATTTTTTCACCTTTATTTATGCCTTTATCCGAAAGAAAACGGCAAAATCCGATTGTCAGGTCAAAGACAGCTTCGTCGGTAAGCTGAATATTTTCACCTTCAACCCCTTCGGAAGCAACACCTCTTATATCTGAGCCGCTTTTTAATGGAAGATACATCTCAAGTTTATTCATATAAATCACCTTTTTCAATTGATTTTTCATGCACTTCAAGCAGAAGCTTATATAACGGAGCAAAAGTGTTTACTGCATCTTTAAGCTCAAAGAAAACATTTTCAGAAAAAAGATTTTCCATATCAGTATTTGTCTTTTCGAAATAAATATATTTTGTATTGTAATATGGTCTGAGAGGCTTTTCTATTTCTTCATATCCCGGTTTCGGCTTTTTATAAGGACATATATCGGGTAAAGCACCTGCTTTTTCGATATTCAGAATTGCCGATTTATATTTTTTTTGATTCTTAAGCATATGCTCACGGTAAAGATTCATAAAAGACGGCTCAGAGAAGAAAATGCCTATTCCGTATGAGTAATGATCAGGATGGAACTCAAACCACATACACGGCTGATTTCTGTATTGATGTTTATCTCTCATAAACATACACCATACGTTTTCTCGGTAAAGCTCTTTATTCTTTGATCTTCTTGTATCTCTTCTTACGCGTGAAACCATTTTGGTAGGAATAAGATTCATTTTAGAATCGAGCTTATATAAATCATCGCTGAGATCTGAGGCTAGCTGTCGCATAGGGACAATAGCGCCCTGCTTTATCTCCTCTTTTACGGATTCATAAAAATCCTTACTGTCATTAAATTTATTAAGCTGAAGAAGAAACAACGCATTTCTGTCGAAACCTTTGAACTCACCCACTGTAATCAGTCATCCTTTTCTGCACGTTTTAACACTTCATTAGCCGCAAACATAACTGCAACTTTGCCGCTATGGAAGTTGAGCCCACCCTGAAGCCATACAGCAAACGGTTCTCTCAAAGGTGCGTCAGCTGAAAGCTCGATTGATGAGCCGAGAGTAAATGCACCTGCGGCCATAATTACTTTGCTGTCATATCCGGGCATATCCCAAGGTTCAGGTGTTACGAAAGAGTCTACAGGCGCACCCTTCTGTAAGCCCTGACAGAAAGCAATAAGCTTATTTTCGTCCTGAAGCTTTACAGCCTGAATAATATCGTGTCGGGTTTCCTCAACTGCAGGGGTTACTCCATAGCCCATAAGTTCAAAAAGACTTGCAGTAAATACAGCAGTTTTAAGTGCTTCACCTACAACGTGAGGCCCATTGAAAATGCCCATAAACAATTCTCTGCTATGACCTAATGTTGCTCCAACCTCTCTGCCGAGACCGGGAGTGGTCATACGGTAAGCGCACTGTTCAACAAATTCATGCCTGCCTGCAATATAACCGCCTGTTTTAGCAATGCCGCCACCGGGGTTTTTAATGAGTGAGCCAGCCATAAGGTCAGCACCTACATCAGTAGGTTCAATTTTTTCGGTCCATTCACCGTAACAGTTATCTACCATAACCATTGTGTTTTCATACTTCTTTGCTATATCAACAACTTTTTTAATTTCACCAACAGAAAGAGTGGGACGAAGACTGTATCCTCTTGAACGCTGGATATAAACCATTCTTACATCACCTGAAGAAAGTCTCTTTTCAATGGCATCGAAATCCATTCTGCCTTCATCGTTCAGATCGATTTCTTCATATTTTACACCGAAATCCTTAAGCGAACCCATATTTTCATTACTTTCGGAGATACCGATTACAGGGTGAATAGTATCATACGGTCTTCCTGTAACACTGAGCATTATATCACCGGGTCTGAGTACTCCGAAAAGAGCAACAGCAAGTGTATGAGTACCGCAGGTGAAATTGTGTCTGACAATGGAGTCTTCAGCACCTACAGCTTCGGCAAAAACACGATCAATAATCTCTCGTCCTCGGTCACCGTAGCCGTAGCCTGTACTTTCTGTAAAGCAGCTTTCACTTACACCGCCGTTAATAAATGCTTTGAGCATTTTTTGCTGATTATATTCAGTTATTTCATCAATTTTTTCAAATTGAGCCTTAGCTTTTTCTGATGCTTTTTCTGAAAGCTCAATTATTCTTTTATCAAAATCGAACATCATATATCCTTTCTGTTTATATATGCAATTGTTTTGTCTTTTTTAAATCCTATATGCTCGTAAAAATTTATTGCTGAGTCATTGAGTGCAATGACATAAGCTGTTTTATTTTCACTTAAAAGTTCATGTACCAAAGAAAGAACAGTTCTTTTGCCATATCCACCTTTGCGCAGATTCTTATCTGTTGCCACACCACTCAAAAGGGCTTCATTATTTGTTTCAGCTGATGTAAAGGCGCAAGACACCAATGAATTATTTTCTTTAATGCACTTACCTCTTGCCAGATTACGTCTTTTTCTGTAAGTGTAATCAGATAAAAACGACAAATATGCATTTTTACTGTTTGAAAAAGAATCAGGTATACTCTCGCAGATGAGCTGATAAGCATTCTTTATAATATCTTCGTCAATATCTTCTGCCGAATATTCTTCAACTGTTCCGTCAAACAAGAAACCTTGTTTTTCTTCGTAAACACTGAAACCGCATATGAGAGCAGTTTCTTTTTCACATGAAAGAGTACTGAATTGAAGCATAGAAATGAAGGAAACTATCTCACTTGCTTCAATTTGATTATTTATATGAAGCAATAAGGAATCTTCGAAAAGTGCAATTACACCATTGATTTCATTGTCGTCATCACATCTGCTTATCCAGAATTTCACAAAATCCTTATCAAAACCGTAAGCGGTCATATATGAGCAGATTCTCAGCGGAATAATTCCGTTGCCGAGAAAAGCTTTAATATCGTTTGCATCGTTGCAATCAGCAAATTTAAGCATTTGCGTACTCCTTGAGCAGAGCCTTTGCGAGCTTGTAACAGTCGGTCATATCACGTTTATCTGCTACGCTTGTTCCGCTGTGAATGTATCTGCAGGGCAGAGAAACAGTAAGAGTGTAAACTCCCCCGTTGCTTTTGTGAATTGCTCCTGCGTCGTTGCCGCCTGCAACTGTAGTTTTGGGCTGAATATTAATATTATTTTCTTTTGCTACACGGAATGCTCCTTTGAACAGATCTCTGTTGTAGATTGTTGATCTGTCCATAAATGAGACTACGGCCCCCTTGCCCTGAACGCAGACACTGTCTTCTGCACTTACAAAAGCAACATCAGAAGCGGTTGTAGCTTCAAGAACAATTGCATAGTCGGGTCTGACAGTGAATGCTGCAGGACCTGCACCTCTGAGTCCGACTTCTTCCTGAACAAGGAAAGCAAATACTGCATCATAATCTATGCCTTCTTCAATCAATTTAAGCATAACAGCACAACCGAAACGGTCATCAATTGCTTTTGCCTTGATTTTACTGTTTCCGAATTCAACAAAATCTGATTTGAAGTAAACTGCATCCCCTATTTCAACAAACTTCTCAGCTTCTTCCTTTGAGGAAGCACCGATATCAATATACATTTTTGAAAGCTCGCTTACTTTATGTTCTTCGTCGCCTTCGCAGAGATGAAGCGCTTTGCTTCCGATTACACCGTTTATTCTGTTTTCACCGACAGTAACATGTCTTCCGTTGACAACCTTGCTGTCAACGCCGCCTACTGAAGTGAATCTGAGAAAGCCGTTGTCACAGATATATGTTACGATAAAACCGACTTCATCCATATGCGCAGAAAGCATAACTTTATTTTCAGAGCTGAGCTTTCCTTTTACATCAGCAATGATATTGCCCATAGGGTCAACGGTATATTCACATTTATCTTTAATCTTAGCAATGATATATTCTCTGATTTTTTCTTCTCTCCCTGATGTGCCGTCAAGAAGACAAAGTTCTTTAAGTGTTTCAAGCATTGCATTCTTCCTCCTTTTTAAGAAGATAAGCGGCAATCAATTTTGCTGTGTTTTCGATATCATCTAAATTAACAACTTCAACACCAGTGTGCATATAACGGAGTGGCAAGCTGAGAAGGGCAGTTTTCACACCTGAGCCCGTTACATTTATACTGTCTGCGTTTGTACCGGTTCTGCCTGACATAACATCATGCTGGTACGGAATGTCATTTTCTTTCGCAAGAGTTTTGATCTCCTTCATCATATCTCTGTCGAGAATCGGTGAAATGCCGATGGAGGGACCTTTTGAAAGCTCGATGGTCTGGGTTTTATCAGTATAAGGATCATTTCCGAAGCCGACATCAACAGCTATAGCATGTTGAGGCATAGCTGAGAACGAAGCGGTTTTTGCGCCAGTTCCGCCAGTTTCCTCCTGGCTGCTGAAAAGAACTGTAATCCTGAGTGACGGGATTCTGCCTTCTGTAAGCTCAAGTGCTCTGAGAATTACAGCGACACAGCTTCTGTCGTCAAGGCTGCAGCTTGTAATATTGTTTCCGAGAAGTTCAGCCTGCTGAGTTCTCAGAGTGATTCTGTCGCCTATTTCTACAAGCTTTTCTGCCTCTTCTTTGGTGTAACCGATATCAACAGCCATTTCTTTAAGATTCAGAAGCTCCTTTTTGTTGTCACCTTTCTGAAGGTGAGGCGGAACCGAACAGATTACGCCGAAAAGATTTTCCTTTCCATGAACCGTTACTTCAGCACCTGTGAGAATTCTCTCATCCATTCCGCCGACACGGTCAACAAGAAGAAAACCTTTTTCATCGATTCCTCTTACAACAAGACCGATTGAGTCAATATGTGCATCGAGAAGAATGTGTATACTGCCGCCTTCAGTTGTTCCTACGACATTTCCTGAAACGTCAATTTCAGTGTGCATATATTTATCAAGCAACTCTTTGGCATACTGTGCCGCAAGTTTTTCATCACCTGAAGTACCTGTCTTTTCACAAAGTGAAAAACAAAGCTCTTTTAAATCCATTTTAATACCTCCGTCAAAGATTATAATCTTATAAATTATATCTCAAAGCTTTAAAAAAATCAATCATTATATCAGAATAAGTGATAATCTGTGTAAATATAAAATTTGTTAATTTTTTTGTTATTAATTTTTCAAAAAATAATGGTTCAATGTATACCTTGTTTAAAAATCATCAGGAATTGAGGAATATAAATTGGATAGAAAATTTTTATTGGTCATACTTGTTTTCATAATCGCTTTTGCAAGTATTGCAGTCGTTGGTGTGAGTCTTAGTGATGAAACTCCCGACGATCCGACTGAAAGCACAACCCTTGCTTCGTCAACACAGGCAAACTTAACGGGAATCGGCAATCACGTTCCTGAAAATACAACTGCGCCGTCTGTTAAAGAATTTGCAAATGCTGATATAAGTTATCTTGATGATGCTCTTTTTATCGGTGACTCAAGAACTGTAGGGCTTCAGCAGTATTCAGACATTACCAACGCTGATTTCTTCTGTACGGTCGGAATGAATGTTTTCAAAATTTTTAACGAAACAGCAACTGTTAACGGTAACGGAACCAATCTTAAAAGCCTTCTTGCAAATAACAAATACGGCAAAATATATATTATGCTTGGTATAAACGAACTTGGCTATAACCGTAACACGGCTTTCAGCAAATACAAGGAGCTTGTTGATACTGTTTTATCCTATCAGCCTGATGCAATTATTTTCATTGAAGCAAACATCCATGTCGGCGCAGAAAAATCTGCAAAAGACAGTATTATTAACAATAAAGGAATAAATGAGTACAACGATATGCTCAGAGATCTTGAAAATAAACAGAACATATTCTACATTGATGTAAATTCTGTATTTGACGATGAATCAGGAAATCTCAGTTCTGCTTATTCCAGTGACGGAATACATCTTTACGCTCAATATTTCTCGTTGTGGAAAGACTTCGTACTTACAAAAGCAATATTCTGATGAAAATTTAAGACGGATATCAGTTGATATCCGTCTTGTTTTTTATGAAAGTTCATCAATAATAAGCTTGATGAGCTCTTCAATTATTACATAAATTCTTGAGCTTCTGAAAGAGAAGAGCAAATCTGATATTACAGATTCAAAAGTTACTTCCTTTTTATATTCAAGAGGCTCGCTGCCATCATCAATCACGAGAGCCTGGGTCAGACAGATACCGCCCTTGCCGAAAAGTTCGCATCTGATATAGAGAAAATCTTCTGAACCGTCAATTGTGTCGAGGTCAATAGTGATTTCTTTTCCGTACATTTCAGGTGTGATATCACAGGAATATATTACCTTACCGTTTGCAATCCACTGAAGCTTTTCAGCCTCTGAAGCAGTTACAGATACCTTGTGTCCGTCAACTTTTACGGAACCGAACATCGGATAAGGGATGTCTGTATTCATAGCGTTGATATCATTCTCAGGTCCTATGATATTGTTACCCCTGAGCTTTCTTGTTACAGGGAAAAAAGTTCCGCTTTGCATTGCTTCTTTTACACTTTCAACACTGTTGTCATCCATCATATAAATTGAGAAAGATGTGTCGATATGCTCAAGGTCGTGTGCGTCGCTGTTCGCAAAACCGATAACAGTTCTTCCGTAAGGCAGAACACTCATAAGAAGGTTATCCCAGAGAATTCTGTCATAGTTAGTCGGGCCGTTGTCTTCGTTGAAGACTTCCATACCAAGGCATGAGTCATATGTAAGAAGTATATCGCTGAACATATCAATTGCTTCTTTATCGTAGACATTGTTTATGTCCATATTTGTATCAAGCCAATCACCCGGATGATTGATGTGAGAGAATCCACCCTGCTTATCAACAAAAGCAACAGCATCCTTATAACCGTTTTCAAAACCGCCGAAGCCGTCACCTACACCTGCAGGAAGGAAGAAGCCATTGACGTGACTCTTTGTGAGCGTCATGTTGCAAAGCTCATTTCCGCCCACAACACAAGTCATTCCGTTTCCTCTCGGTGCTCCGTTATAAAGCGGATAAGTACCATTTATTATTCCGTAAAACTCTTCATTGGTAAGAGGGGTTACGGTGTAACCGAGAAGATACTGATAAAGATATAAAGGAAGCTGAGTTTGTTTTTTGTTCCATTCTTTGCCTGTTACACCGTGGTCGGTCATTGCAAGAAAATCAAAACCCTGGTTATAATATTCTTTAACCATTTCAGGATAATCAACCGATGCGTCACTTACGGTTGAGTGGGTATGTAAATTGCCTTTGAATTGCTTTTGTGCATTTTCGCCTTCCCAGATTATATCTTCATACGGTGATACGATTCTGTAATCATTATCAGCTGCAAATGCAAACGGTATGAGAGTGCTGAAAATCATAACAGCAGCTATAAGACATGAAATGGATTTCTTGATTGTTTTCATAATTTTCACCTTTCGTTACTTGGATTAAATTGACAATGAAATCAATTTATGATAATTTATTATATAACATTTAAATAATTTCTGCAAGTAGAAATTATTTTATTCAGGAGGAGAAAACAATGATTTCTTGGAAAAATTCATTCAACCACATTCTTTATAAGGTTATTACCTTTGCTTTTACAGCACTTTTCAGCGGATATTCGGTATTCGGCGGACTCGGAAAAGAACCGCCTGAAACACCTGCAGATTTTGAACCTGTTCTTCGCTTTACAGTATGCAGCGACATTCACCTCGGAAGTGAAATGGAACAGACTAATTCAAAAAGATATGCTTCACTTTTTGAACAAAGCTATGAATACAGTGAAAACCATGATACATATAAAAAACTCGATGCAATTGTAGTGTGCGGCGACTTCACAGATGAAGGCCTTGAAGGTGAATATAAAATTTTTAATAAGATTACAAGTGAGAATGTCAGACCAGAGACAAAAATGCTCGTGTGTATGGGTAATCACGAATTCATTGAATCACGCAACGACGATAGCGTTGATCCGTTTGAGAATTACTACAAGTATGTAAGTGAAAATACAGAAACACACGAGGTTATTAACGGTTACCACTTTATCGGTTTCTCTTATTCTGATAACGATGAGAATTTTGGCGATAAGTTAAAGTGGCTTGATTCAGAGCTGAAAAAAGCAACTGCTGAAAATAAAAACAAACCCGTTTTTGTTTTTCAGCACCCCCACCCTACTCTCACTGTATATGGTAGTGTAAACTGGGGTGATATTGGTGTAAGAAGTGTGCTTGAAAAATATCCTCAGGTTGTTGACTTCTCTGGTCATTCACATTATGCCTCAATTGACCCCAGAACAGTATGGCAGGGTTCATTCACCGCTGTAGGAACAGGTGCATTAACAGGTCTTATGGGCAATCTCAATTATATCTCAGGTGACGCCTACAGCCAGTTTGACACCTCATCATACAATATCGTTGAAGTTGATGCTGACGGCAACATCAGAATGCAGGTTTATGACTGTCAATATGATATGTTTTTTGAAAACGGTGATTACTATTTTAAAAATCCTGCAGACAGAAAAAACAGAATTTATAACTGGGGAAATATGTATTCACTTGATACTGCCCCGCAGTTTCCTGAAAATTCAGATGTGGTAATTATTACAAGCAAGGATAATGAAACAAAGTTCAGTTTTCCTGATGCAGTCGGATATAATCCTGCTGAAAGTTATAATGTCACAGTTTCATTAAACGGAAAAATCATATATGAGCAAACCGTTCTTTCTGACTATATCGTTGCAAAAGAAAGAAATATGACAGTAAATTTTGGCGTCCTTGAAGAAAAAGGAACTTATAAAATTAAAATAGTTCCTTTAAGTCCCTATGCTAAGCAAGGAAAAGCTCTCAGAAGTGAATTTGTAATCAAATAATAAAAATATCGGCACGATCAGATTTCGTGCCGATATTTTTTATCAGAATAAGAAATATTCATCGCCGACAAATACTGTTTGCGTTCCTTCTTTGTAAGAGGATGCACAAACGAAAATGCTTCCGTTTACTTTGAATAAAAATCCTACAAAACAGCTTGTATTGTAAGTCAGGAGTGAAGTCGGTAGATGCATATAGAAAGTAACGGTTTTGCCTGCAGGTATTTTGATTGAATCAACAAACTGCTTTTTAGTGCTCTTTGAAAGATTAGCTTCGAAAGTAAGATCACCTGTAACAAAGGTTGCACCGTCATTGTATATATACATATCTTTTTTGCCTGTGTTCTTAACTGTCACAGCAATATATGATTTGTTCTTGATGCTTTTTGAAGGAAGTGTTACCGTATAATCAGGAAGCCAGGTAACCTTTATACTCTTCGTATCTGAATATTCAGCTGCTGTAAGGTGGCTGTATATCGCTCTGATTTTATAGTAATAAGTTGCATCTTCTGTAACGGCGTGGTAGACGCTTCTTGTTGAACTGTCGGTTGTTCCTGCAAGCTCCCATTTGCCGTTTCCTATCTTCATATAGATTTCATAGGCTGTTGCACCGCTTGCTTTTGACCATTTAATTGTATTGATAAAGTTATCTTTATCAGCGTAAATCTTAACGGTCTTAACTTTACCGACGGTATATGTTGTGTGAATTGCAGACAGTAAACTGTAATGATTTTTACCGTTTTCGGTGTGGTACGCTTTCAATGCATACATATATTTACCTTTTAAGCCGGTATTTGTGTATGAGGTTGTACCCCCTGATTTGATTGTTTTGATTCTTTTCCACGAGTCGGTGCTTTTTACTTTTCTGTAAATCACATAACCGTCTGCGCCTTCAATTTTCTTCCATTGAAGCCTGATTGAGGATTCTGTTGTTGTGATTTTACTTATGATTGGCACACCGACATAGAAGATACATTCAGAGAAGGTTGATGCGTTACTTGCTTTGCTGCCACTATATACCTTAAGCTTGTAGTAGTAAGTTGCACCGGGGTTTGTGTTTTTATCGCTGTAGCTACGAGAGGTACCTGTATAAATTTTTGCATATTTTCCGTCAGCTGTGCTTGCTCTGTAGAGAACATACTTTGTTGCACCGGGAGCCTTGCTCCATGAAATTTTTATGTATTTTCTGTTATAAACCTCAGCTGTCGGTGCATCCGGAGTTACAACGCATTTTGTTTTGATTGCAGTGCCTGCAGAATTATAACTGCTGATGATCTTTTCTTCAGTAGGTTTATAGAAGTAATGTGCCCTTACCGTATAATAATATGTTTCATTGTATGCTGCAGTTTTATCTGTATATTCAAGCGTTCTTGAGTTTCCTAAATACTTCCATGAAGAGCCTGATGTTTTTCTGTAGACGGTATATGTTTTGTCAACGCAGTATTCACTGTCAAATCCTGAAAGAACATCACTCCATTTAATAACAACGCCATTCTTGGTTGAGGTTAATTTGAAAACAACCTTTTCAGGTTTAGTCGGTGACGGAACTGTAGTAGGTTCCTCTGTGGTCGTTTCCTCTGTAGACGGCTCTTCGGTAGTAATCTCCTCTTCAGTTGTTTCTTCAACCGAAGGGGTTGTTGTGGTTATAACTTCCTCAGAAGGCTCTGTAACTGCAGTAGTTTCTGTTGTAGCTTCAGTTGTCAATTCTGTTGTGGTTTCTTCAACCGAAGGTTCAGCTGTTGTTTCAATGGTCGTTTCCTCTTCTGAAGCAATTGTTTTGTCAGTTGTTGCTTCTACGCTTGTAGCTTCCTCAGATGTATCGGCAACTTTAGTTGATTCAACAGTTGTAGTGATTTCTTCAGTTGCGTCTGTGTTACTATTTACAGCAACACCGCAGACTGCAGACGAAAAGATAATGAGCATTGCAAGTATAACTGAAAGTGCAGAATTAAATTTCTTATTCATAACATTTTCTCCTCAATATTTTTTATATTACGTTAATATTATATCATCAAAATTATTAATTTCAATAATAATAAAAAATTTCACTTGATTTACATAATTAAACTATTATTTGTCTTTCTTTTGTGTTATAATGAAAAAAACAGGAGGTGCTTTATGAAGCTTGTAATTTTAACTGCTGCAGGAGTTGGCGGAGCCACAATTTTTGGCTCTCTTATCGGATTTATTTTTAAAAAAATATCACACAGATTCAATGACATTGTATTATCTTTTGCTGCAGGCGTTATGCTTGCAGCGGCGGTTTTAGGATTGATTCTGCCTTCGGTTGAATATGGCGGTAAATATGGTATTGTTATAACGGTTGCAGGTGTTTTTGTCGGTGCATTCTGTCTCAATCTTATTGATAAGCTTGTACCTCATATGCATAGACTTATCGGTACCGATTCAGAAACACACGAAAATAATTCAAATCTAAGCAAGGTTCTTTTGTTTGTAACTGCAATTGCAATCCACAATCTTCCTGAAGGTATTGCAGCCGGTGTCGGGTTTGGCTCAGGTAACAATGCGGAAGCACTTCTTATTGCCGGTGGTATAGCTTTGCAGAATATACCTGAAGGTATGGTTATAATAGGTCCGATGCTTTCAGCAGGTGTCAGCGCAAAGAAAACTTTTGTCTGCGCTATGGCTACCGGACTTGTTGAAGTGGTCGGTACATTAATCGGTTATTTTGCAGTTTCGGTTGCATCAGCAATACTTCCCTTTGCTCTTGCTTTTGCAGGCGGAACGATGCTTTATGTAATCAGTGATGAAATGATTCCTGAAACACATTCACACGGCTCTGAACGAGGTGCAACTTATGCTCTTTTAGTCGGTTTTTGCGTAATGCTTGTGTCAGATTTCTTACTGGGATTATAAAATTCAATTCAGCTCTTGAAGTAAAATCAAAAATATTGTATTATGACATATATCTATAAAATGAAAGAAGGTTTATATATTGAATAAAAAGAAGAGTTTTATTGCAGAAAATCAATATATCTTTCTTGCGTTCATTGCAACGCTCGGAACAATGCTTATTGTTTTTTTATGTAACAGTATGGTGCCTTTCGGGGATAAAACAATACTCAGAATGGACCTTTATCATCAGTATGGCCCACTTTTTGCAGAGCTTTATGAAAGGGTTATAAATGGTGACAGTTTAATCTATTCATGGACATCAGGACTCGGAAGTTGCTTTTTAGGTAACTATTTCAATTACCTTTCTAGTCCTCTTGGTGCTGTTGTTCTTTTCTTCGGACACAAAAATATTACCGAAGCTATTGCGGTTATGATTCTGCTTAAGGCTTCATTGTCAGCTTCTACCTTTACTTATTACATCAAAAAGAGTCAACATAACCAGTCTTTTATACCTGTCTGTTTCGGTATGCTTTATGCTTTCTGCGGATATATGCTCGCATATTATTGGAATGTAATGTGGCTTGATGCCATGGTGCTTCTTCCTGTTGTTCTTTACGGTATAGAGAGAATCATTGACAACGGAAAAATCGGCATATATGTAACAGGCCTTGCGCTTACAATGTTCTCAAACTACTATATGTCATTTATGATCTGCATTTTCTCCTGCATATATTTCTTCTATTACTTCATTCTTAAATATGACAGAGGTGCAGTTCTCGACGCGGGATTCAAGAAAGATAAAAAAGATCCTCTGAAATGGTTCAAGAACAGCAGATTTTTCAGAAGTGGCTGCCTTTTTGCCGTTGGTTCACTTGCTGCTGCAGGTCTTATGGCTGTTGTTTTACTTCCTGTATATAAAGTTCTTTCTGAATGTTCTGCCACATCAGGCAGCTTCCCTGAGAGTTTTAAGAGCTATTTCAATTATTTTGATTTTCTTGCAAATCACTTTGCTTCACTTACAACTACAATCAGAAGCAGTGGCGATGATGTCCTTCCCAACGTCTATTGCGGTGTGCTTCCCATCATTCTTGCGCCGCTTTATTTCTTCACAAAAACCATCTCAAAGAAAGAAAAAATTGCAACCCTCGGACTTCTTGCTACTCTCTATGCTTCGTTCAATATTAACTTTCTCAACTATATTTGGCACGGCTTCCATTTTCCTAACGATCTCCCCTACCGTCAGTCTTTTATTTATTCATTCATTCTTCTTGTTATGGCGTATAAAACCTTTACAAGACTCAATGAATTTTCAACAAGACAAATCGGTGTTGTGGGTGCGGTGCTTTTAGGCTTTGTTGTGCTTGTTGATGAACTTACTTCAAAAAATGTTACAACAACCACCGTTCTTTTCACAATAGTTCTTGTGATTCTCTACGTTGTTGTTCTTACCTTCTTTCTTGATAAGCGTTATCAGACTGCATCACTTGCTATGCTTCTTATGGTTTGCACCGCAAGTGAAGTAATCATGTGCGATACTGCGACTCTCAACATCTCTGTTGATAAGACTCCTTATGTAAGTGACTATGATGATTTCAAGGATTTAAAAGCAAACCTTGATACTATTGAAAAAGATGAGTTTTACAGAATGGAGCTCAGCAATCTGAGAACAAGAATGGACAACTCATGGTACTATTACAATGGTGCATCGGTTTTCTCTTCAATGGCTTATGAAAAGCTTGCAAATCTTGAAGATGACCTTGGTATGATGAGTAACAGAATTAACAGCTTTACTTATAATCCGCAGACACCTGTTTATAATATGATGCACTCGTTAAAATATATTGTAAATAACTCAACGGTAAATGTACTTGATTCCGATTATTATACTCAGTCAGTCTCCAATGCAAAGTTTGCAGCTTACAAGAATAATTATTACCTTCCTATTGCCTATCTTGTTGATTCCGAACTTGAAACCTGGGGCACACCGGGATATATGGACAGCTGGAAGCTTGAAAACGGTTCTGATCCCTTTGTTCTTCAGGCTGATTATTTCGATAAAGCTACAGGAATGGGTAATCCTTTCAGACGTCTTGAAATTTCTTATGTGACTTATTCGAACTGTTCACCTTTTATGGAGGATCTCAGCGCTTCATCCTTCTATTATGAAAAAACAACCAAGGATGTTGACGGTAACGCTTCATTCTACATCAACACTGAAAAAGCAGGTAATGTTTATATTTACTTTGATGTAACAGGTGCAAGCTCAGGCAACCTTACAATTACCACTCCGAAAGGAACGTGGAGCCACTCTGCAGATCAGAACTGTATCCTTGATTTAGGCTACTTGAATGCAAATGAAACTGCGCAGATTACCGTACCATTCGAAGCAAACAGCGGTAATGTAACAATGCTTGTTTATGCAATGAATAACAAAGTATTCAATAAGGGTTACAATAAGCTCAGTGAAAATCAGATGCTTGTTGAAGAGTTTGACGATACTTATATTAAAGGAAGATTCACCGCTGAAGAAGACGGTCTGCTTTACACATCAATTCCCTTTGATCATGGCTGGACTGTGAAAATTGACGGTGAAAAAGTTTCGGATCTTGATATTGTTAGACTTGGTCAGGCGTTCCTTGCAGTTAGGGTAAAAGAAGGTAATCATACAATTGAGTTCGATTATAGTGTCGGTGGCTTTAAAATCGGTGCTGCAATCACTTTGTTCACCTTGTTTGCAATCGGATTCTATCTTCTTATGAAACGCTATATTAAGGCAATTTCGAAGAAATTACTCCCCTCTTTTGAATCTGCCGACAATTCGTTTGACGAGTATATCTTTATTTCAGAGGTTAAAAAACCGTCTGCAGAAATTAAACCTGTAGTTGTAAAACCTATTGCTGAAAAGTTCAACGGATATTTACCGCCCAAAAAAGAAATTATCTCACCTGAATCATTCAGACCTGTTACAAAGGAGATTATCGTTCCACCCGAAACCGAAAATGAATAAAACAGTTAAAAACCTGCATCAATTCAAGATGCAGGTTTTTCTTTAATTTACAATTTTTTTCATTAGTAAAAAGCTTATAAGTACTTATAATAATACTGCAAACGCAAAGAAAACATTTTAAGGAGATGAATTTGAATGTCAAGCAAGAATTCTAAGCAGAGCGCAGTGCCTGAAGCAAGAGAAGCTCTCAATAAGTTTAAGATGGAGGCTGCTTCAGAAGTAGGTGTAGACCTTAAGCAGGGTTACAACGGTCACCTCACTTCACGTGAAGCCGGTTCTATCGGCGGTCAGATGGTTAAGAAAATGATCGAATCATACGAAAGAAACATGAAATAACCTTTATTTCAAAGCTAAAGCGTCCGAGTTAAATCTCAGACGCTTTTGTTAATTATATATGATCTTTGTATCTTTCTGCAGTGATAATGCCGTCTTCAACGTGAAGCTTACAGATACGTGCGTTTCGTGCATCGAAAGCACTTGTGCCGTCATCATTCTGATAGTCTCTTGCGTGATAAATTGCGTACCACTGGCCGTCTTCTTTTATCATTGAATGGTGACCTGTACCCTCTTCAAATTCATTTGCCTTAAGCACAGGGTGATATGTATTGTCATCAGGATATTTTTCAAATTTGATTTTTGTGAGATCGGTTTCGTCTGTTTTAGCTCTTGCGTATCCGATGTAATATGTAGGCTGTTCAAAGCAGTTGCCCGAATACATAAGATAATGCCAGTCACCTTCTTTAAAGTAAAACGCACCTTCAATTGTATGCCAGTGCTGACCGGGCTTATATCTGTTTTTCTGATAAATATCCTCATCGAGCGTAGGCTCAACAACGAGAACAGGTTTGCCTTCCGGTGTAAACGGATCAAGCATTCTGTCAACATAGATGCAGGTTCCGATTCTGTCACCTTCAAATCGGTTGCTTGAATAGAAAAGGAATAAACCTGCTTCGTTCTGAACGATGTGAGAATCAATTGAAAACGGATGCAGAATCTGTTTAGTGTCAGTAAAAGGACCGAGAGGACTGTCTGAAACAGAAACGTGCATAGCTCCTCTGTGACCACCCTTGTCAGGTATATCATTGTAAATCTCGATTGAATTATACATATAGAATTTACCGTCAAGCTCGATAACACTGGGCGCCCAGAAAGCTTTGTGATGCTTCATCGTCATTACCATGCCGAAATATTCCCAACCTTCAAAAAGATTGTCGGAATGGTAAGCGTAAACACCTTCGTGACCTGTAACATAAATATAGTATCTGTCTCCGCTTTTTAAAATATAAGGGTCGGCCTGACCTTTATATTGGTTTTCTTCAATTTTCAATAAATGCATAATATCACCCGTTGATTATTTTTTTAATTATTATACAATAGACGGGTTCATATTTCAAGAACAATTCTAATGTTTATAAAGAAAACCTATGAATCTGAAAATAATATCAAAAGCTGTTTTTCTGAGTTTCATAAACACACCTCAATATTATTATATTCATCTGATGGGTTATAAATACAGAAGCACCCGCAATTATGCGAGTGCTTTAAATCAGATTATAAATGTAAATAACAACAAAATAGCGAGTCCGATAATATTGGCTACAGTAAAGACACCAAGGAATTTAATGATTTTTGCATCTCTGTCTGCCATGTAGAGCTTTAACGTTATAAGACTTGCGAGTGATGCCACAGGAGTTCCGAGTCCACCGATATTTACGCCCTGAAGAAGTGATTTCCAGTTGTCTGTAAAGCTTGAAAGTAGTACGGCTGCAGGTACATTACTGATAATCTGGCTTGTACCGACCGCAGTTAAAAGTGTGTTCTTTTCAAGCAGATCACGAAGGAAAACTTTGATTGAATCTGTCTGACCAAGATTTTCAGAAATAATAAAGAAACAGACAAAAGTCAGCAGAAGCATATAATCTATTTGTGAGAAAAGCTTTCTGTTGATTACTATTAAAACAAGTATTATAACAGCCATAGTAATCTGATACGGAATAATTCTTAAAACGGTAAGCAGACAAATTGCAAAGAGTATCATATAAGCTGCTAAATGTAAGTTACTTGATATTTTTTCTTTTTTCAATTCAGATTCAGGTAAAGCTTTCGGCAGCAACGGAAGTGAAAAAACAACCAATGCAGCAAAGCTGACAGCAGTCAGCGGAAGAACTACCGACATAAACCCACCGATTGTAAGATTATATGCAGAATAAAGAAACAGATTCTGAGGGTTTCCCACAGGTGTTGCCATACTGCCGAGGTTTGCTGCGACTGTCTGCAAAACGATTACAGGTATCATAGATTTACTGCAGCCAAGCTCATAAAGCAGAGCAAGTGTAAACGGTACAAACACAATCAGAGCAACATCATTTGTGATAAACATTGAAGCAAAGAAAGGTAGCATAACCAGAGTCACACCCAGCACTCTGCCGTTTCTGATTCTGCTGAGCAATTGATAAGTAAGCCATCTGAAAGCACCTACACTTTTCATACCTGCTACAACTGCCATAAGACTGAAAAGCAGGCAAAGCACACGAAAATCTATGTATTCGATGTAAGATGCGCTTGGCGGTACAAGGAACATTGTCAATACTGCACATAATGCCGATATACAGAAGACAGCTTCTTTTTTGATGAATGATTTCAGGTTTTGCATAAAATCCCCTCCGATACTCTACATAGTATAGCAGTAAAATCAGAATGAAGCAATAAAAACCGGAGAATTAATCTCCGGTTTTTTATGAAATTATCTTGATAAAACTATGTTTGCGGTGTATTTGCCATCTTCAAAAAGCTTGATTTTGAACTGATTATCCTTGATGGCAGGGATGTAGGAAACACTATCACTGTCATAGTTTATACCTTCGCACTCAAATTTATATTTCTTTTCTGATGAAACTTTAAATAACTGTGTTTCGTAACTGTAATAACTGAAACTGCCATCTTTTTCCTCTGAACCTTTTTGTACTGGTAGCATTTTGAGGTGAACGCCCGTTGAATCATACACCAAATTGAAAGCAATTTTTTTCACAGAATCGTCATAGTAATTTGAAATGCCGACAGCTTTAAGCTTTCCTGATTTAATTTTCCACTTACCATAATATTTAAGTGCAAGTGTTATATCATCATAAAGCTTATTCATTTCATCGGTTTTCTCACCTTTGAATTTTTTGATAAGCTTGGCTGCTTTGTTGAAGCCGTAATAACTGCTGTTTTCATTAGATCTAGAACCATATTTACCACTACATTCTCTAAGAATACTGTCAACCTCTTTAATCAGTTCGACTTGCTGAAGCTTTTCTTTAGAATCTTTATAATCACCTAACTCAGCGTAAAGCTTAGAAGCATTATTATAATTATCATAATTGTTGTAAGCATTTGCCTTTATGTATTTGGCGTTATTAAGTTGTTCATCACTATCTTTAAAACCGCCGAGAGATTCGAAAGTATCAATTGCAGAATCATAGTTTGCAAAATTTACTATCGGATCTGAAATCAGAGCGATCGCCTCATTGTATTTATCCAATTTTGTATTATAACTGTTGATAGCAGACATAATTACAAATACTACAATTACGATCGGAGTTACAATTGCTGCAATTTTCTTGAGCTTTCGTGCATATTCACGAGCTTCTGCTTCTTGCTGTTCCCTGATTTTTCGTTCTTTTTCCAATCTGATTTCTTTATTTTCATTCAGTTCGTCAAGATTAACCGATTTAAGGGTCTGATACTCTATTCCACAGTAATGACACTTTTCTTCGGAAACAGCATTTTCTTTACCGCAAGTACATATCCATAAATCTTTATAATCATTCAAATTATAGTTACAAACTCCGCCATAAGTATTACGATACTCTTTCAAAAGTTCTGCATCGTTATTAAAAACATCTATCAGTAACTTTTTTTCGGGTAAGCTTTCCCACTCAGCATCAATATTAAGAACGGTGTTATCTTCGAACACAACCTCCTTAACTGTAACGGAAAAACTTCTTGTTGATTTGCTTTTCAAAACAACAGGTACTTTCTGTCCGAATTCTTCATCTCTTTTAACATTTAAATCAAGATATTCAAAATCAAGTTCACCGTCAATTTCATTTCCGGTAACATCTTTAGGTAAAACGCCGACTTTTACTGCTTTAATTACCTTGTCGGAAATATTTTTGAATTTCAACTGTGCAACGATTATGTTTTTTACATTATCTTTTAACAAGGCTCCTGCAGAAATTATTACAGGTGAGCCTTCAGTGTATAAGTTTCTCTCTAAATTAAAAACTCTGGTAAAACGTTCGTTCATCAGATCTCCTCCTATTAAAGCTCAGGTAATTCATCGTCATAAAATGAATCTTTTACTGAAATTGCTTTGCGATCAGGTAAAGCAATTACAAGAAGATATCCGATAACATTAAAGAAAAAGCAAATCCATAAATATTTTCTTTCAGAATAACCTTTTAAATAAGCTGCGTGATAGAATTGCTCAGCTAATTTATATTCGATATAAAGCACTAAAATAGCTCCGACAACTGCTGACAAAAAAATTAAAAACTCCATATTTTTTCACCTTTCATATATCTTGAATTGTTTTTTTATTGGCGGATATGAAATGTATCTCCTTTCTTTAACAACAAATATCATCCGCAAATATATTTGTTGAAATCAATTATAAATTTATGGTTAAATTATATCATATAAATTTACAATATTCAACTTTTATTAAAAATAAAAAAGCTTGAAACAAAATGTTCCAAGCTTTTTTGGGTCGGAGTGACGGGACTTGAACCCATGGCTACCTCTTGCGGTTCCCAAAATTGCTCTAAGGCTTGGAGCGCCGAGCAATTTTGACCGCTGCGCCATTGTCACCTCGCTTCATCGTCCACAGGACGCACTTCGGTGACAACGCCTAGCCCCTCACCCTTGGTTCGGGACCAACAACGATGAATTAAAATCCTGAGATTCAAATCAAAAAATAAGAGGCCACCAAAATGTGACCTCTTATTTTTGGTCGGAGTGACGGGACTTGAACCCATGGCCTCTTGGCCCCGAACCAAGCGCGATACCAAACTTCGCCACACCCCGATTGACCTTTGCTATTATATATTATATTCTCTTAAAAATCAAGTCCTTTAGTTAAATTTCTAAAGGACTTTAGTTATTAATTTTAATATGATTCAAGTGCTCTTCTGAGAACCTCAAGCCCTTTATCAATTTCTTCATAAGTAATTGTGAGCGGAGGAAGAAGACGAACCTTTGCCTTAGCTGTGAGCAACAATGCTCCGTACTCTATGCCTTTTTTTACGATATCAGCACTTTTAATGCCTTCACTGAGTCGGATACCAAACATCAAGCCCATACCGTCAACGCCCTCTACATGGGGCATTTTCGTAACTTTTTCGCGGATATACTCCCCTTTTGCCTTTACTTCTTCGAGGAACTTGTCATCCATTTTGTCAAGTATATACTTAGCACCTGCTGTAATTGCAGGGTTACCGCCGAAGGTTGTTGCGTGATCACCCGCTACAAGCGTGAATTCAGTTTTTTCACCAAACATAATGCAGCCGAGAGGAAGTCCGCCGCCGATGCCCTTTGCAGAGGAAACAACATCAGGCTCGATACCGTAATTCTGAAAAGCAAAGAGAGCGCCTGTTCTGCCGACACCTGTCTGAACTTCATCTACAATCAGAATTATATCACGCTCTTTGCAGAGCTTTTCTGCATACTTTACAAATTCAGGTTCAAGAGGCATTACACCGCCTTCACCCTGAATGAGCTCCATCATAAGACCGCACACATCGTCAGTGAGTGCTTTTTCCAATGCTTCACAGTCATTGGCAGGTGTGTAAACAAAGCCTTCTGTGAACGGATAGAAGTAGTTGTGAAATACATCCTGACCTGTTGCTGCAAGAGTTGTAACCGTTCTTCCGTGGAAGGAGTTCTGAAGGGTTACAATCTTACTTCTGCCTTCACCGTATTTATTGTAGCTATACTTTCTTGCGCACTTGATTGCACCTTCGTTGCTTTCCGCACCGCTGTTAGAGAAGAATACCTTCTTCATGCCGGTACGGTTGCAGAGAATTTCAGCAACATCAGCACAAGGTTTTGTGTAATAAAGATTTGAAATATGCTGCATTGTACTGAGCTGTTCAGTTACGGCATTCACCCATCCTTCATCACAGAATCCGAGAGAGTTAACACCGATACCACTCGAAAAATCTATATATTCCTTACCGTCAAAATCCTTGCAGGTTGCACCCTTGCCCTCTTTGATAGCTACATCAAATCTGCCGTAGGTGTTTGCAACATAGGTTTTATCCTGTTCTTTAATTAACTCAAAATTGCTCATAATTTAAACCTCACATTGACATAAGTGTGCCGATACCTTCATTTGAGAACATTTCGATAAGTATTGAGTGCGGAATTCTTCCGTCTATCATAACCGCTTTTTTAACACCCGATCTGACCGCAACCTCAAGACTTCTGACCTTCGGAATCATACCGCCATAAATTACACCGCTTTCAATAAGAGAGTCGATTTCATCAACATGAATTTCAGGTATAAGTGAATTTTTATCATTAACATCTCTCATAAGTCCGGGGATGTCTGTAAGAGTGATTATGTTTTCAGCACCGAGTGCAGCAGCAATCTCAGCTGCTGCAGTGTCAGCGTTAATGTTATATACCTGACCGTTATCGTCTGTTCCGACGGTTGCGATTACAGGTATATAGTTTTCCTCAAGCACTTTTTTTATGGGAGAAGGATCAATTTTAACAATATCACCTACAAATCCGTAATCATTTTCTCCGTCATCAACCTTTTTTGCTTTTATCATACCGCCGTCGATACCGCAGAGACCCACTGCTTTTCCGCCGCAAACTTCAACAAGTGATACGAGATCCTTGTTGGTTTTGCCTGCAAGCACCATCTGAACAACTTCAGCAGTTTCACTGTCGGTGTATCTGAGACCCTTAACAAATTTTGATTCAATTCCGAGCTTCGAGAGAAGTGAACTGATTTCAGGACCGCCACCGTGAATAAGTACAATTTTAACACCTACAAGTGTAAGCAGAATGATATCACTCATTACATCTCTTTTCAATTCCGGATCAATCATAGCATTACCGCCGTATTTTACTACAACTGTTTTGCCATAATATTTCTGTATATACGGAAGTGCAGCTATAAGCACATCCGCTTTCATACTGTCAGTAATAAATTCATTTTCCATAAAAACACCTTCTTATGTACGGTAGTCTCCGTTGATTTTTACATAATCATATGTGAGGTCACATCCCCACGCTGTTGCATCGGCTGAGCCTTGCTTCATATCAATATCGAGCTTAATTTCATCTTCAAGCAGAATTTCTTTTGCTTTTTCTTCAGAAAATTCGATTCCGAAACCGTTTTCACAAACCTTGACACTACCCTTGCAGCTTGAAAGGGTAACATCAATGGTATCAACTCTGAAATCACCCGGTGTGTATCCGATTGCGCAGAGGATTCTGCCCCAGTTAGCATCGGATCCGAACATAGCAGTTTTTACAAGAGAGGAGCAAATGATTGATTTCGCAATATTCTTTGCAATTGAAATATCAGGAGCGTTTTTTACTGTGCACTCAAGAAGTCTTTCAGCGCCTTCACCGTCACCTGCAATTTTTCTTGAAAGCTTAACCGATACTTCCATAAGTGCTGCCTTAAAAATTTCAAAAGCTTCGTTTTCACAATCAATTATTGTGTTTTCAGCTTTACCGTTTGCCATAATACACACCATATCGTTTGTTGATGTATCACCGTCAACGGAAATCATATTAAAGGTGTCAACAACAACGCTGCTGAGTGCCTTCTGAAGCATTTCAGAGCTTATTGCAGCATCAGTTGTCATAAAGCAGAGCATTGTTGCCATATTGGGGTGAATCATGCCTGAACCCTTACAACAAGCTCCGAGCGTTACTGTTTTTCCGTCAATTTCAATTTCTACTGCACATTCTTTGGATACGGTATCCGTCGTCATAATAGCTTCTGCAGCATCGTGACCACCGTTCTCTGTCATCTGAGCTGCAAGCTCATCAGCTGAACCAGCAATTGGTGTAACATCAAGGCTCATACCTATTACGCCTGTTGAAGCTACAATTACATCGTCAGCTTTAATATTCAGTGATTTTGCTGCGATGTCACACATCATCTGTGCTTTTTCGATACCGTCACTGTTGCATGTGTTTGCGTTTCCGCTATTTACGATTACAGCCTGCGCATAACCGTTAGAAATGTTGTTTTTTGTAACGGTTATAGGTGCGCCGTAAACCTTATTCTGTGTATAAACAGCTGCTGCTGAACATAAATTATCACTCTTGATCATTGCAAGATCTTTTTTTGTCTGATTTTTTCTTATGCCACAGTGAATACCTGAAGCGATAAATCCTTTTGCGGCTGTAACACCGCCATCTATAAATTTCATAATTTATACCTCTTTTGCTAAATTTAAAGCGCTGTAGTTTCATCAAAACCCATAGCTATATTCATATTTTCGATTGCAGCCGATGAAGCACCTTTACCAAGATTGTCAAAAACCGAAGTAAGAACTATTCTGTCATCATTGCCGCTTACATATATTGTCATATCGTTTGTGCCTTCATGACCTAACGGTGAGAGAAAACCGTTTTCAGGAGCGTATGATACATTTATGAATTTGCTATCCTTATAGAAATCGTTCAGTAAATCGTATACTTCTTTAAGCGTAAGCTTTTTATTGAGCATTTTTGTGAAAACAGGAACTGAAACCGCCATACCACAATAATAGTCACTGACAACTGGCATAAAAATCGGTTCACAAGTTAAACCACACACTTTTTTCATTTCCGGGAGATGTTTGTGAAACTGAGTGAGACCATATTGTCTGGGTGTGCCTAAATCTTCTTCTCTTTCAGCGTTTTCATACTCGCCTATCATTTTGTTACCGCCACCGCTATAACCGGTTATGCTGAAAGCTGTAACAGGATAATCAGCAGGCATAATTCCGCTGTTAACGAGCGGTTGAACAATTGAAACAAAACCTGAGGCGTGACAACCCGGATTTGCTATTCTTTTTGAATTTTTTATTTTCTGAAACTGTTCTGAAGATAATTCAGGAAAACCGTAAGTCCAACCGTCAAGTGTTCTGTGGGCTGTGCTTGCATCGATTATAACTGTTTCAGGGTTTGTAACAAGCTTTACAGCTTCAATAGCTGCTGCATCGGGAAGACAAAGAAAAACAACTTCAGCTGAATTCATAAGTTTTTGTCTTTCTGCTTCGTCTTTCCTTTTATCGTTATCAATTTCAATCAGCTCAACTGAAGGATGCTTCAGAAGCTTTTCTTTGATTTGCAGACCTGTTGTGCCTGCCTGTCCGTCAATAAATACTTTAATCATATAACTCACCTTAATATGCAATAACTTCACTAATTATACACTAAATTGTATATTTGTCAATAGAATATGCATAAATATTAGTTGTTTATACACATTTTTATAATTATATTTTTATCGTTATGATTATAAAAATATGTATATAACTAAGAAAAGCGGCCCAATAATCGGACCGCTTTTAATATAAGTGGCAATTTGCTTATTTAACCATTGATGCGATTTCAGCAGCGAAATCGTCAACCTTCTTTTCAATGCCTTCGCCCTTTGCAAAACGAACAAAGCTAGCAGCCTTGATTTCTGCGCCGAGAGCCTTAGCAACTGAATTGATATAGCCGTTAACGTCGCCGTCAAAGAGATCTGAACGTACGAAGGGCTGTTCAAGAAGGCAAACTTCCTTGATCTGCTTAGCAAGACGACCTGCAACGAGACCTGCGAAAATCTTGTTGCCTGAAATTTCTTCCTTGCGTGATACAGCGATTTCAGCGAGAGTAGCGTAAGCTTCCTTTGAAATGAAGTTTACGAAGTTCTTTCTCTGCTTCTGATCAAGACCCTTGTAGATTTCGATATCTTCGTTGTTCCACTTATTAGCGCTCATTGCTTCTTCAATGATGCTATTAAGGATGGGCATAGGAAGTGTATCAGGCTTGTTAAGAGCGCTGTCAATTGTGATTGATTCCATCTTTGCAAGTTCTTCAGCTGAGATATCTGACTTGCTGAGGTATTCAGGGCTCATAGCTGCAACCTGCATTGCAACGTTCTTACCCATAGCTACGAATTCATCGTTAGCAGCAGTTGCATCATCAACATCAAATGCAACAAGAACACCAACTGAACCACCAGCGTGGATGTATGTTACTGTGTGGCCTTCAACAAGAGCAAATCTACGAACTTTCATATTTTCACGAAGAGCAAGGAAAACTTCCTGAACTTCTTCATCAACTGTTTTGTCTGAGTCTACTGCCTTTGTAGCAAGAAGAGCTTCAACATCTGCGGGCTTAGCAGCAACAACAGTTTTAACAACTTTTGCAGCAAGGTTTACGAAGGGTTCGCCCTTAGCAACGAAGTCTGTTTCGCAGTTGATTTCAACAAGTGCGCCTGCTTTATCATCGTTGTAAGCTGCAACAACGCCTTCAGCAGCAACACGGCTTGCTTTCTTAGCAGCTGATGCAAGACCCTTTTCTCTGAGGATATCAATAGCCTTATCGATATCGCCGTCTGCTTCAACAAGAGCCTTTTTGCAGTCCATCATACCAACGCCTGTCTTCTCACGAAGAGCCTGTACGTCTTTAGCTGTAAATGCCATAATATTTTTCCTCCTAAAATTATCTTTCAAAGAAACCCCGTAATAAAAACGGGGTTATTGGTTAACAAAATTATTCAGCAGCTTCTTCTGTAGCTTCTGCTGCGGGAGCATTAGCTTCACCTTGTCTGCCTTCGATAACTGCATCAGCAACAGCGCCTGCAATAAGTCTTACAGCTCTGATAGCGTCGTCGTTACCGGGAATTACATAGTCAACTTCATCGGGATCGCAGTTTGTGTCTACGATAGCAACGATGGGGATACCGAGCTTGTGAGCTTCAGCAACAGCAATTCTTTCTTTTCTGGGGTCAACGATGAAGAGTGCAGCGGGCTGCTTCTTCATGTTTGTGATACCGCCCATGAACTTTTCAAGCTTTTCGATTTCGAGGTTGAGCTTGATAACTTCCTTCTTGGGAAGAAGAGCAAATGTGCCGTCCTGCTCCATAGCCTTAAGCTGAGCAAGTCTCTTGATTCTTGTCTGGATTGTGCCGAAGTTTGTGAGC